>JAAZPG010000049.1 GCA_012797375.1 Acidobacteriota bacterium | reverse complement strand
TTCTTGAATTCAAGCGGCGTGTCGTGGGCCTGGAGCTCGATCTGTCCCGCGGGATAAATCGGCTTGTCCCGCCCCCAATAATTCTCCATCACGACATCATCGACGACCCGGACGCCGTTGAGATCGACCGTCACCCTCTCCCCCGTCATTCGAATAAAGAACGTGTTCCATTCGCCGGCCGGCCGGTCGGCCCGGACGGCTGGCGAACGCGGATGGATCCGGTTATTGTAAAGCCCGCCCGAACCCTCCGGCCGCTGATCCGGATCCCAGATCTGGACCTGGGGAGAACCGCGCAGATAGAGGCCGCTGTCGCCGCCGGGGCCGATTCTCCAATCGACGAACATCTCGAAGTCGCCGTAATCCCGGGCCGTGCAGAGGTTGCCGCCCCGCCCGTCGAACGACAGGACGCCGTCCACGACCCGCCAATGGGCGCGCATCGACGCGTCCGCCTCGGCCTGGGCCCGGGCTATCTCCTCCAGGGTCATTTTCGTCCAGGCCGGCGGATCGGCCGCCAGGCCCTTCCAGCCGGTGAGATCCTTGCCGTTGAACAGCGGCTGAAAGCCCTCCTGGACAAGAAGCTCCAGGGCTCGGCGCTCGGCCGGGACGCGGTCGAATTCGTAGTCAATATAAGGAACGGCTCGTTTCAAGGCCGCGGCCGCCGCCAGGCCCGACAGTCCGCCGTATCCGGCCGCGGGCATTACCAACCGGAAAACCGCCCGGGCCGCCCTGCTCCGGAGGTCCGGATCATCGAGAAAACGAAGGATCGTTCCCAGCCCCTCGGGAACGCGGGCGGCCGCGATCGCATCCAGGATGAGGGCTTTTTCATCGGCTTCGACGGCCGCGGCCAAGGCTTCGGAAAGCGCGGCCAAGCGGGCGTCCGGGGCCGACGAAGATCCCGGGATCAACCGCGCGAGTCCTTGGAGGGCGAGATACCGCGTTTTCTTGTCCGACGCGGATCGAGCCAGCCGGAATAAATCCGGAACGGCGCTTTCATCGGGCCAGGCGGCCAGGGTGAAAACAGCCACCGCCCGGGCCTGAGGGTCCCCCTTTCGGATCTCCTCCCGGACGGCCTCCAGGGCGGCCGCGCCGCCGATTCGGGAAAGCGGACGGAGAAGATCGATCCGCCGGGGCCCGACGATCCTCCCAAGCCATTCAAGGATCCGGCCGGCCCGGGCTTCGGGATCGGGGATCCGCCGGGCCGCGGCGACGGCCGCGTTCTGCAGGAGGAGAGTCTCGGAAGGCGTGGAGGCTTGAAGAAGAAGGGCGACGACAGCCGGCAAGTCCTCGGCCGTGACGGTCTGCTCAAGGGCCGCCAGGGCGGCCGTCCGGACGCGTTCGTCCCGGTTCCAGCTCAGGCAGAAAACGGCCCCGGCCGTCGAGACGGCGCTCCGGTCGGCGAGGATTTCGAGAAGAGCGACCCGCCCGGCCGGGGGAGCGGAAAAAATCAAGCCGGCGACGGCCGGAACGAGACTCTCCGAGGGAAAAAGGAGGACGGCCTTTTTCGCCGCGGCGGCGTCGGCCGGATCTCCGGAGAGGAACAGGGGGACGATCTCATCCCAAACGGCCGCTCCGCCCAGGCGGGCGGCGGCCAAGGCGGCTTCCCGGCGGACGGCGCCTTCACCCGCGCGGAGGATATCCCGGATCGCGGGCAGGGCCGACGCCTCGTTCTTTCGGGCCAGAAGCCGGATCACATCGACCGCGGCGTCCGGCTCGGCCCGCTCAAGAAGGCCGATCCACTCGCCGGCCGACCAGGGAATCCGCGGCCCGGCCGCGATGTCGAGAGCCCGCCGACGGTATGCGGCGTCCGGCGACCGGGACGCCGTCCGGACGGCGTCCCGTACCTCGCTCTCCCCCGCCGCGTCCGCAAACAGGGTCAAGGCCGCCGCCCGGAGATGCTCCTCCCCGGGCGAGGCATATGAGGAAAGAAAGGGCCGGGCGATATCGGCGGCCATGTCCGGCCGGCCTTCCTCGGCCAGGCGCCGGCCGAAACGGAGAAGCCGGGAAGCGGCGGCCGAACGCTCGGCCCGCGGGGCGGCGACGCGGACACGTTCGAGCGCCTCCCGGGCGGCCGGGTCGCCGATATCGGCCAGGGCATCCAGGGCGGCGATCCGAAGATCCGGGTCGTTCCCTTCGGCCAGGCGGAGAAGCGCCGGCCCGGCTTCTCGGGCGCGCAAATCGCCCAGGCCCCGGATGATCGCGACGGCCGTCTCGTCCCGGGCCGTCGCCAAGGCCCCGGCCAAGGCCGCCGCGGCTTCCGGAAGCCCGGTCGCCGTCAGGGCCCGGACGGCCGGCTCGGCCAGGTCCGGCCGGGTCAAGAACCGGCCGAGCGGCTTGACGATTTCCAGCCGGCCGATCTTTTGAAGAAGCGAAATCAGGAAAACCGCGTTTTCCTGGTCCCGGGGAATCGTGAGCGCGGCGAGAATTCCGTCGGCGGCCGCTTTCCGCTCGGCCTCGGCCCCCGGACGTCCGGCCCGGACGGCTAAGGCGTCAAGGGCATACCGGACCAGGCTGTCATCGGCCGTTCCAGGGGCGGCCAGGCGGCCGCAGAGGTCGGCGACGGCCCCGGGACCGATCCGGATCAGCTCGGCGGCCGCGGCCTCGCGTTCGGCGGCCGAATCGGCCGGAAATCTTAAAAGAAGAGCCGAAACACGGCCGGCGAGATCACCGGCCGGATCCCGCCCGGCCGCGGTCAAGGATAAAAACGCGATCAGGAAAACGGCGGCCGGCGCCCGGCATCTCTTTCTCACCGTCCGAATCCTTCCCGGTGCCAGGGCGACCGCGCCGGTTCGTCGATCAGGCGGTCGGCTTCCTCGTCATTCACGAACCGCTGCCCGTCTGGATCGAAGCGCAGCGGCCTCCCCAGCCGGACGGCGATCTTGGCCAGGTTGACCAGCGTGCAGGAGCGGTGGCCGTTCTCCTCGTTCAGGGCGAACTTGACCCGGGTTCGGACGGACTCGGAAAAATCCGTCACCCCGGGATCGGGGTCGGGAAGGGCGGCGATCTTTTCCAGGAAATCCGGAATGTCGGAATGAAGGCCGCGGAAGATCCGCCCCCCGGGCCCTTGCAGAAACGCTGCGTCCGCCTCCCGGCCTTCGCCGTCGAGGACGATTTCGCATCCGTCGGCGTATTTCAGGCAGACCCGGCGCCACCGGCCGCAGGCATCGGGATGCTGCTGGGGCGCGTCGGCCGTGATTTCGACCGGACTGGTTCCGTCTTTATCCAGAAGATCCTGGACCGGGTCGAGGTAATGCATCCCCATGTCGCCCAGTCCCCCGCCGTCGTAATCCCAATAGCCGCGGAACGTCTGGTGGACGCGGTGCGGATGGTAAGGCTTGAACGGCGCGGGGCCGAGCCAAAAATCATAATCCAGCTCCGGCGGAACCGGCGCGGGGGGAAGGTACGTCTTCCCTCTCCAGTAGAACTTCCAGTCGAAACCGGTGGCCGCGTTCAGGACAGCCCGGACCGGCCATCCCAGGAGTCCCCCGCGGAGCGCTTTCTTGAGCGGCTTGACCGGCGTCCCGAATCCATAGAATCGGTCCTGGAAGCGGAACCAGGTATTGACGCGGAACATCCGCCCCGTCCGACGGACGGCGTCGACGACCCGGATCCCCTCGCCGATCGTCCGGGTCATGGGCTTTTCGCACCAGACATCCTTGCCCGCCTCGACCGCGGCGATCGACATCAGGGCGTGCCAGTGCGGCGGGGTGGCGATATGGACGATGTCGATGTCCGGCCGGGCCAGGATCTCACGGAAATCGCGGTAGCCGCGGACGCCGGGCCCGGCCGCGTCCAGGGCGGTCTGGAGGTGGGAGGCGTCCACGTCGCAAACCGCCAGGAGCCGGGCGCCCTCGTAACCCATGTGCCCGAGACCCATCCCCCCGACGCCGATGACCGCCTTGGTCAGCTCGTCGCTGGGCGGAAGAATCCCCGGGCCGCCGAGAACCCGGCGCGGAACAAGGACCGCTCCGGCCGCGGTTTTAAGGAAGGAACGCCGGGACAGGCGGCCGACGCGGAGCATGGAGACCTCCGGAAACAAAATGCGGACCGGGGTTATCTTATTCCGAAGGAACCGGAGGAATCAACCGCGCCGGCGGCCGTTATCAGGCGCCCGGGGCGTTGTAGGACGCCGGATCGAAGCACGATCCAGCCGGCCAGGGCCGGGCGGCCAGCTCCTTGTCAAGCATGTACAAGCCGTCCTTGCTCTCTCCGACTCGTTCCAGCTGGCGGGCGATCCCGTCCGTGTTTTTCTCCTCCTCGATCTGCTCCTTGACGAACCAGTCCATCAGCGGCTCGGCGGAGTAATCGTTCTCGGCCCGGACGACCTTGACGATGGCGTGGATCTTTGAGGTGATGAACTGCTCGTGGGCGTAGGCGTCCTTCCAGGCTTCCAGGGGGGAGGACCATGTCTTTTTGAGCTGCTTGAGATCGAGAAGGACCGCCTCGCCGCCCCGGTCGATGATGTGGTCGAAGAATTTCATCGCGTGGGTCGTTTCCTCGTGGGCTTGGACGCGCATCCAATGGGCCATGCCGTCGAGGTTCTGCTCGTGAAAATAGGCGGCCATGGAAAGATAAATGTAAAAGGACTCCAGCTCATTCTTGACCTGTTCGTTCATGAGATCGCGGACTTTGGACGGGATCATCGGATTCTCCTTTTTCATCAATTTGTAATCATTACAATCTGAATAGTACGGCGGCCGAGCGGTTTTGTCAACCGCGCGCCGCCCCCTGAACTACTTCAGAATGATTAGTGACACCTTGATCTATGATAGGTGTTGCTATGTATCTACAACCGACAACCTCCTATGGCTCCCTGATCCCCGGATCTGAGTACCTTCGAGACTTGATCCGAAGGGGAACGATCACTTCAACAGCGGCGGCCCGATTGAAATGGATGGACCATTATGCCAGGCATGAGAACGCCCGTTTGACCTGTCGTCATTTCGATATATCGGCTCAAACGTTTTATCGTTGGAAACGACGGTTCGATCCCTATGATCTGACTACCCTGGAGGATGGGAGTCCCCGTCCTTTTAAAGCGCGGGCTCCCCAGACTCCGCCGGCTGTGGTGGAGCGGATTCTAGCCCTTCGTCAGAAGTACCCCCGCTGGGGCAAAGATAAACTCGTCATCCTCATGCATCGGGAGGGGGTTGAGATCTCGAGCTCGACCACGCCCGTCGTGACTTCCGCGTCGAAACCGATTCCGGCCGCGTGACCTCGCCCATTGTCGTCATCGCCTCGGGGACCGCGCCGCGCCCGCTCCGGGGTTTTCGATCCGAGGGGGAGACGGACCGCCGGATCTTCACCGAGGTCTATCCGTTGCGCCGCGCGAGGGGCTGGCGCATCGCCGTCATCGACTGCGGCGACGCGGCCTTCGATTACGGCCTCAGCCTGTCGGCGGCGAACAGCGTCGTCATCTGCGGCGGGGGGCTGCGGTCGAAGGGCCTCCCTCTTCTGCGGGACAGGGCCGCCGAGCATCCCCGCTTGTCCTATTGGCCCGACGCCGCTCTGAGAACGATCCGCCGGAACGGCCGGGGGCTCGAGCTCATCCTGGCGCGCGCGGACGGAACGCAGACCGTCGCCGCCGATTATCTGGTTGTGGCCGTCGGCCGGAAGCCTTGTCTGGATTTCATGAGCGCCGGGCTTCGGACGAAGGCGCGGGATCTCATCAGGAACAGGAGACTCGACATGATCGGAGACGTCAAGAACGGCCTATTCCGCCAAACGGCGATCGGGGTGGGCGACGGCGTGAGGGCGGCCATGGACATCTTCCAGGCCGCCTCGAAGTGAGCGCGATGGAGGTCGTGGCCAGGGCCGGTCGGGAGGATGTCGCGTTCGTCTATGTCGCCAGAACGGATCGTGGGAGGCTCGTTGAATTCGTCGAATCCGTTCAACCGCCCCTTCGCCGCCATCAGAAATGGGTCCTCATCGTTTCCACGCTCGACGGCTGCCCGATCGGGTGCCGGTTTTGCGACGCCGGCGGATTTTTCGGGGGCCGCCTGTCGGCGCGGGAGATCTTCGACCAGATCGATGATCTGGTCAGGAGGCGCTTCCCGGACGGCCGCGTCGCCGTTGAGAAGTTCAAGATCCAGTTCGCCCGGATGGGCGAGCCGGCCTTGAATCCGAGCGTTCTCGACGTGCTCAAAGAGCTTCCCCGGGCCTATGACGCGCCGGGGCTCGTGATCTCCCTCTCGACGGTCGCTCCCGCGAGCGAGCGCCGACGCGTTCTTCGAGCGGCTCTTGGCGATCA
>JAAZPG010000465.1 GCA_012797375.1 Acidobacteriota bacterium | reverse complement strand
CTTATTCCGGAGGGATTGATTTTTCCCACAGCTGGGGAAACCGGAATTATTACCTCAGCTTCAAGGCTGTGACGAGCCATGTCCGGGGAACGGCCGAGGCGATCCTGGCGACCCAGCTCTCTCCCCTCCGCTATTTCCAGCGTCCGGACGCGGGATATGTCACTCTCGATCCCAGGCGGACGTCCTTGACCGGCACGGGGGGCAATTTCGAGATCGGCAAGCAGGGCGGGGGAAACTGGACGTATGCCGCCGGCGTGACGTGGCGCTCGCCCGGGCTGGAGCTCAACGACGCCGGCTATCTCCGGCAGACGGACATGATCATGGCGTTCGTTTGGGCCGGATACCGGGTCACGGAGCCCTTCGGGCCGTTCCGCCGAGTCAATGTCAACTTCAACGGTTGGGCGGGCTTCAACTTCGGCGGGGAGACCATTTTCGAGGGCGGCAACGTCAACCTCAACCTGACCTTGAAAAATGAATGGGAGGCCGGTTTCGGCTACAATCCCCAAGGGCCCTCCCTCTCCGCGGCGGCTCTCCGCGGCGGACCGACTCTGTATTTGCCGGGGGGGAACCACTTCTGGGGGTATGTCGGGACCGATTCGCGCAGGAAGGTCCGGTTCTCCCTTTTTGGAAGCGGGGGCCGGCGGGGGCCGGCCGAGATCGTTTCTTGGAGCATGTCCCCGGAGTTGACCGTCATCCCCAGCTCCGCCTTCCAAGTCTCCCTCGCTCCGTCCTATTCCCGGAACGACAACGTCCTCCAATACGCGGGAACGCGGACGGCCGGCGGGGAGCCGCGATACGTCTTCGGGACGATCAGCCAGGAAACGCTGGCCCTGACCTTGAGGATGACCTACTGCCTCACGCCGGACTTGACGATCCAATATTACGGGATGCCGTTCGTTTCGGCCGGCGCCTACCGCGATTTCAAGACGATCCTGAATTCGCGGTCCCGGATCCCCGAGGAGCGGTTCCGCTTGCTGGGCGAGGCGGCCGTCTATGATCCGTCCGCCCGGCAATACCGGGTGGACGAGAACGGGGACGGAACCGTGGATTACGCGTTCGGAAATCCGGACTTCAATGTCCGTGAATTCCGCTCCAACCTCGTCCTCCGCTGGGAATACACTCCCGGCTCGGCCCTCTACGTCGTTTGGTCGCAGGGGAGGACGGGATTTCTTCCCGAAGGCTCATTCGATTACAGCCGGGATTTAGGGGGCCTTTTCGACACCCACCCGGATAATGTCTTCCTGATCAAATTTTCCTATTGCTTCCAGCTTTGAGACGGCCGTCCCGGAGGGAAGGATTCCCTTCCCGCCGGGATCAGGGCGTTTCCTTTTTCTTTCCGTCCCTCTTGTGTTCGAACAGGTAGTATACGACCGGAACGACGACCAGGGTGATCAGGGTGGAGCTGGTCAAACCGCCGACGACGGCCCGGGCCAGCGGGGCCTGGGCTTCCGCGCCCTCGCCCAGGGCCAGGGCCAGGGGGATCATGGCGATGATGGTCGTCGCGGCCGTCATCAGGATCGGCCGAAGGCGGCGATGACCGGCCTCGATGACCGCGTCCCGGAGGCCCATCCCGTCCCGGCGTCGAAGCAGGTTCGTGTAGTCGACCAGGAGGATGGCGTTGTTGACGACGATCCCGCCGAGCATGATGCAGCCGATATAAGATTGCATGTTGAAGGTCGTCCCGGTGATCCAGAGCATCAGGACGACGCCGATGACCGCCAGGGGGACGGAAAACATGACGATGAACGGATCGCGGAGCGACTCGTAGAGCATGGCCATGATCATGTAGACGAGAAGGAGGGCCAGGGTGATGCTCAAGAGGAGTTCGCGGAAGGCCTTCTGCTGTTCCTCGTAGTCGCCGGTGAAGTTGATCGCGAAATTCGAGGGCGTCGGGATCGTGCGCAAGGCGCGCCGGGCGTCGGCCAGGACCGAGCCCATGTCCCGGCCGGCGATGTCCCCCGTGACGGTGACGACCCGTTCCCGATCCCGCCGCTCGATTCGGATCGGCCCCCGGCGGGGCTGGACCCGGGCGACGTTGCGGAGACTGACGGCCCGACCCTCGGAATTGGTCAAGGTCAGGTCGAGGATCTCGTCGATGGACAGGAACTCGGAGTCTTTCACCTTGACCAGGACCCGGTACTCGCGCCCGCCCTCGCGGAACGTCGTGGCCTGGGTGCCCATGAGGATGGTCTGGATCGTCTGCCCGATCTGGGTGATGGACAGCTTCTGGTCGGCCGCCGCCTTGCGGTCGACGATGAACAGCTCTTCTGGATTCCCCAGGTCCCGGCTGATCCGGGTGTCGGTCACCCCGGGGAGGGCTTCAACCTTCTTCTGGACCTGGCGGGCCAAGTCTTCGGCGACGAGAAGATCATAGCCGCGGATCTCGATCTGGAGGCGGGCCATCGAGCCGCCTCCGCGCATCATCATGCCTTGCTGGCCGCCGGTGGCCCGGGTCCGGATGATGACGCCCGGGATATCGCTCAGGTCGCGGCGGAGGTCGGCCGCGACCGTCTCGCTGGAGCGCGAGCGCTTGTTTTTCGGAACGAGCTTGACGGTGAGGTTGCCCGTGTTCGAACCGCTCCGCCAGCCCCCGCCTCCGGCGTTTTCCTCGAGGCTGATCATTTCCGGAACCGTCCGCCGGACGACGGCCGACACTTGTTTGATTTTATCGTCCATGAGGCCGAGGCGCGTGCCGACTTCCATCTCGACGCTCACCCGGACCTCGCCCTCGTCCGTCGCCGGCATGAACTCGTTACCCACGGCCCGGATGAGCAGCAGGCTGACGATGAGGAGACCGCCGGCGATTCCCAGAATCACGGCCTTGTGATCAAGGGCGTAGACGAGCAGGCGGCGGTAGGCCTTCTCCAGCTTGGCCACGACGCCCCGGGTCGACCGGACGAAGGCGACGTGGAATCCCGGGGCCGAGCCCGGCTCGATTTTCTCCACACGGAGATAGCGGCTGCAGAGCATCGGAACCAAGGTCAGGGCGACGAAGAGAGAGACGATCAGGGAGAAGCTGATCACGTAAGCCAGCTGCTTGAACATGATCCCGGACATCCCGCGGATGAAAACCATAGGCATGAAGACCGAAACGGTGGTCAGCGTGCTGGCGATGATCGCCGAGATGACCTCTTGGCTTCCCAGGACGGAGGCTTGGCGGATGGGCAGGCCGCCTTCGTGCAGGCGGTAGATGTTTTCCAGGACGACAATGCCGTTGTCGACCATCATGCCGACCCCCAAGGCCAGGCCGCCCAGGGTCATGATGTTCAAGGTGAAGCCGCCGAAGTAAATCAGGGCGAACGTCCCGATGATGGAAATCGGGATGGCCGCCCCGATGACCAGGGTGCTCCGGATATTGCCCAGGAAGAACAGCAGGACGAAGACGGCCAGCATTCCGCCGTAGAGAGCCGAGGAGCCGACGTTGTTGATCGCCCGCCGGATATACTGGGCGCTGTCGCTGACGACGATCAGCTCGATCTGGGGCAGGTCTTCCCGGATCTTGGCCAACTCGGCCTTGATGCCCTCGGCCACGGCGACGGTGTTCTTGCCGGACTGCTTGTTGATGGCGATCCGCGTGCCGGGCTTGTCGTTGATCCGGACGACCCGGGTGATCTTGCGGAAGGTGTCCTCGATGGAGGCGATGTCCCTGAGCAGGATGGGGGAACCGTTCCGAAAAGCCACGACGGTGTTCCGGATCTGGTCCAGGTCGGTGAACGCCCCCGGGATCCGGAGAAGAATTTCATAGTTGCCCCGCTCGATCTGGCCGATGGGCAGGTCGAGGTTTTCCCTGCGGATGACGGACGTGATCGTGTCCATCGGGATCCCCAGGGCCTTGATCTTATCGGCCTGGAGGTTGACTTGGATCTCCCGCTCGCGTCCTCCCCAGACGTCGACCGAGGCGACGCCGGGGACGCGCTCGAGCCGGTAGACGATCTGCTCGTCGATGAGGCGCCGGGTTCGGATCGGGTCGAGATTGCTGAGGACGCCGACCATGAGGATCGGGAACTGGGCCGGATCGAATTTCCGGAGCGTCGGCCGGTCCACGTCCTCGGGCAGGCGCCCGACGACCCGGTCCAGCCGCTCCCGGATGTCGTCGGCGGCCGCGTCCAAGTCCGTCCCCCAATCGAAGGTGACCCGCACGACGCTGCTGCCTTCCGACGAGGTGGAAAAAACCTCCTCCACTCCCGGAACCGCGCTCATCGCCTCCTCGATGGGCCGGGTGATGAGTTCCTCGATCTCCTCGGGCCCGGTGTTTTCGTAGGAGCAGACGACGTTGACGGTCGGATAGGTGATCTCGGGCATCAGGTCGACGGGCAGCCGGTTGAGGGCGACGAAGCCGACGACGACGATGACCAGGGTGATCATCACGGTGAAGACCGGCCGCCGGATGGAGAATTCGGAAATGGTCATCGCGTTGCTCCGTGGGGCTTGCCGGCCGGATCCGCGGCCGGCGGCCCGCCCCCGTTTGCCTGCGGCAGGATCAGGCCGACCCCGTCCTCCAGGAGATGCTGGCCGAGGGTGACGACCTGCCCGGTCAGCCCGGCCGGTTCGACGACCTCCGCCCATTCCCCGGAAACGATCCCGGTCCTCACCGGGACGAAGACCGCCTTCCTCGTTTTTAAATCGGCCAGAAAAACGCCGGCCGCTCCGGCGCGCTGAACGACCGCGCTGAGCGGGACGATCGTCGCCTCCGCCCGCCGGTCGTACTCGATTTCGGCGGTGATAAACATCCCCGGCTTGAGGAGGCCGTTCGGATTCTCGATCTCGATTTCGACGCGGGCCTGCCGGGACGTTTCGTTCAGCAGGGGCGACATCCGGGCGACCCGCCCGATAAAGGCCGTGTCGGGGAACGCCGTGCTCAGGATGTTGGTTTCCTGGCCGGGCTGGAGGCGGTAGGAATCCCGGTCGGTGACGAAGATCACGGCCGTGATGGGGTGGAGCTCGATGATCGACAGGATCGCGCCGTTGGCCGGGAGCATCGATCCCTCGGTGACAAAGCGTTCGCCGACGTACCGGACCGCGCTTCCCCGCTCCCAGGCGGCCTGGATCCGGGTATAAGACAGCCGGAGGCGGGCCGTTTCCAGGGCCGCGGTCCGGTTGGCTTCCTGGGCCTGGGCGACATTGGACCGGGCTTCCTGGGCTTCATACTGGGCCCGGGCGGCGTCGAGCTGCGAATCCGATTGGATGCCCTTGGCGTGGAGCGACTTGGCTCTTTCCAAGTCCCGCTTGACCATCTCCAGGGAGCTTTTCGCCTCGGCCAGGTTGGCTTGGGCGACGCGGAGATCGGCCTCGGCCTGGGCGACTTGCTGGCGATACTCATCGTCCTCGAGAACGGCGACCAGCTGGCCCTGCCGGACGGTGTCGCCGATATCGACCAGAAGCTGCTTGATCCGGCCCGAGATTTTGGGAGCGACGGTAAAGCTCGTCTTGGGGATCAGGGTGCCCGAGAACAAGCCCACGTCGCGGATCGGCCCGCGGCGGATCGCGGCGGTTTCGACGGCGACCATGACGTTCCGGGGCCCGTTCTGCGGGCCTTTCTTGGCGAAAAAGACTTGATAAGCGCCCCAACCGGCCGCGATCAGGACGGCGGCCAAGGCGATTTTCACCGGGAGCTTGGCCCGGCGG
>JAAZPG010000464.1 GCA_012797375.1 Acidobacteriota bacterium | reverse complement strand
TCGTTCAGGAAACGGTCCCGCATTTCGCCGACGGCCACAAGCTCCGCCGTCGGGCCGCCGATCCGGATTCGGTCGGGCCGGTGAAGCTTCCGGCTCGCCGCCTGGGCCGACATCGTCGGCGTCGCCTTGGCGTCGGTCACGGCGAAATCGACCTGGAACAAGCCTCCGTCAAGCGTCTTGACGGAGAGATCCTCGAAGGCCACGGCCGGCATTTCGGAGGCGTGATACAGCACAAAAGCCGCGTTCCGGTGGCAGGTTTCGGCCAACTTGAAGAGGGGAGGGACCCGCTCCCCGAATTTCTTGACGCCGCCGATCTCAATCTCGCCGTAAACCGGATGGACGTACGGCTTCCAGGGCGCGTAATGCTCGCCCATGAACACTTGGTCGTGAAGGATCATGTCCTCCTTGGACAGTCCTCGGAAAAAGGACCGGCTCCGCTCCTCTTCGTCCGCGTTCTCGGGTTTTTGGAGCCTGATCTCCTCGACGAGATCGAGGTCCAGCTCGTTGGAGAAAGTGAACGCCCCCAGGCTTGCGTAGAGAAAATCCACGGTCCCGCCGTAGACGGTGTAGAGGTCCTTAGCGATGATGATGTATTTATAGCCGGGAAGGATTTTTTCGCCGCGCCGGCCGATTTCATCGTAGACCCGGACATCGGCCGGGTTGTAATCGCCGAGATTCCCGGCTCCTGGTCCGCGCAGGATCATCCCGCCGTTGTTGTGAAAGCTCTGCGCTCCCATGATGTTCGGATGGGCCAGGATGAAGTCGCGGACGGCCCGGGTTTCGGGCCAGGAGAACGGATAGGGGCCCGCCCCGCCCTGGACATACTCGGGCTGCCAGTTGTAGCCGAAGTTGCGGTTCATGTCATAGCCGCCCGGCCCGTCCTCGTTGATCAGCCCGTCGCCGTCGTTGTCGATCCCTTCCTCGCCGAGCAGCGTCCACTCGCCCTTCTGTCCGGGTTTGACCGGAATCATGAGGCGGGGATCGTCGGGATGCGCTCTCAGCCGGCCGTTGGGATCGCGCTTCCGCATCGTCGTGATGGATCCGTCGCCGTTTAGATCCTCGGGACCGTCCTCGTCGGCGACGCCGTCCCGATCGTCATCGCGGGGGATCCAGCCCGTCCGCGGAGAGTTGGGATCGGATGCCTCATGAATGTAGAAGTCCCGGCTGTCGGGATTCATCGAGGGAACCACGTAGAAGGCGACTCGGTCAAGGACGTCCGTGGCGAATTCCGTCCGGCCATGGTTTTTCAAGAGATAATAGACCGTGTACAGGGCGACTTCGCCGCCCTGGATCTCGTTGCCGTGGATGTTGCCGTCGATGTAGTAGCCGGGCTTGCGCTCGGCCGGGCCGGTTTTGGGATTGTTGAGGACGGCCGCCCAGATGTCCCGGCCTAAGACGGATTTCCCGATCGATTGGACCGTGATCAGCCCGGGGTAGGCCGCCTGCAGGTCGCGCAGGGCCCGGCCGATGGCCGCGTTGTCGTACCAGTGATCGAAGCTCAGGACGACCTCCGCTCCGGCCGAGTCCGGAACGCCGCCCGATCCTGCGAAGCCGGCCGATAAAACGACCGCCGCCATGAGAGCGATTCGCGTGAATTTGCGCATGTCCGCCTCCTCAGCTCACAACCGCGGTTTTTTCGACCGCGCCCAGCCGGGGGGACCAAGCCTTGACCGCGACCCGGGATCCCGGTTTCGCCCGGATCGTCCATTCCACTTTTTTCGTCTCGCCGCCGTCGAGGAACGGAATCTCCTCCGCCGGCCGGCCCGAAAACAGCGTTTGGGACTTGTCCAGGACGAGGGTGATCCGGATGGGCCAGGCCGTCCTGGCCCGCCGCCCCTGGGCGGTCGACGTCGGCCAGCGGCCGGTGTTGGAGACGTAGGCCGTCAATCCGTATACGCCGCCGCCGAGCGGCTCGGCTTTGATCCCGGAGATTTCCAGGACCGGGAGGTTGTCCATTATTTTTAAGTAAAAATCCACATGGACGCCGATCGCCGCGTCCGCCTCATCGGCCGGCGGATTGAGTCCGAAGTGAGGGCAGAATCCGCCGATTTCGACGTCCCCGAGCTGGGGATGCTTGAACGGCGTCCAATTCGTGAAGCCGCGGCCTCCCCAAACCGCATCGGCCCATTGGAGTTTGTAGGCGTCGGGATGTTCTTCGGATCCGGCCCCGGGCCGGGGAGGCATCTGGGCCATCATCTCGGCCATCCGAATGGTGGTGAGTTTGCCGGACTCGACCATTTCCATCACGGCCCGGCTGTTGAATTGGGGAGGGGCGCCGGAATCCTTCAGGAAGACCGCGATTTTTTCCTCGCCCAGGGCCAGGAACTGCGCGGCGGTCATCGCCTTCAGCTTCTCGGCCGTGAGCTTGTCCGCCGGCTCCTCTTTTTTCGGTTCGGGAACCTGCCACAGGTCGGTCGAGAAAAACGGCACGCCGTACTGGAAATAAACGTAGCCGCCGAACGAGCCCTTGCCCGCGCCGCGGGCATGCTTCTCCAGGCCTTCCTTCCCGGCCGCCTTGAGGACCTCTTTATAGTCCTTCTGAACGGCCTCGAGGAAAGGCAGGTCGGCCTTGTCGATCTCCATGGCCGGGCCGACCCCGAGGAAGCCGGCGACCATCTCCTCGGTGATCGTCATCCCGCCCCCGATCCCGGACGTCGTGGCCGCCTCGGCGATTTCCTTCAGTGTGTATTCCTTCTCGGGATCAAGCCCGATGAGCTCGGCGATCGGCCGGATCGGCTTGACCTTGTCGGAGCCGGCCTTGGCTTGGCCGGTCTGCTTTTGGTTGAGAATCGTGTTCTCCAAACCAAAGGCCAGGACCAGGCCGATCTGGGGATGATCGGTCATGAACTGAAGAAGAGCGGCCGTTTCCGGCTCGGAGGCCGGGTACAGGCCGGCCGTTTTGACAAAATATTCGAAATCGTGCGGATAGTTCCGGTTCAGCTGGACCCCGCCGGGCGGATCCTCGTTGTACTCGCCGTCGCCGTCGTTGTCGATCCCCTCGGGAAAGACCTTGTAGATGCCTTTTTCGCCCTTGGCGGGATCCGCCGGCCGGAGGAGCCGGGGCTCCTTGGGATCCGGGATAAAAACGCCTTCCGGATCCTTCATCCGCATCTGGGTGATCGCCCCGTTCTTGTCCAGGTCCTCGAAGCCGTCCTCGTCGACGGCTCCGTCGGCATCTTCGTCGACCGGACGGGCATTGACGAAGCGGCCCGAGCGGACCGCCCCGAAGTACGCCTCCGCTCCGTCCGGATTGAGCAAGGGGGCGACATAGACTGTCCGGGCGTCGAGAAGAGCAGTGATCTTCCCGTCTTTCTTCACGTATCCATCGACCAGTTTTCCGGCCAGGCGGAGGGCCGCCTCGGTCCCGGCGACATGGCCGCCGTCCAGTCCGGCCGTGATCAACACGGCCGGGCGGAGACCGGGCGCGGTCTTGACCGCCGGATTGCCGCCGGCGAGCCGCAGGACCGGGATCTCCCGGCCGCCGGCGCTTTTCCCGATGATTTCCAGGGCGGCCACAGCGGGGAACCCGGCCGCGAGATCCTTCAGGGCGGAAACGGCTTCCGCCGGCTTGCGGAACGGGCCGCCTAGGTTTCCGGCCGGCGCCTGCCCGAAGGCCGCGGCCGCGAAAACCAGGAGGCCGAGGAAGCCGCTGAGGGGTTTCCGGTTCATTCGTTTTCTCCTTAACCTGTCGCCGCCGGGGACGGCAGGATTAAACTCGCAAGAACATTTCGCGTATTTTATAATGATCTATACGAAAAAAACGAGGAAAGAGTTACTCGAAGGAGGATCCCATGATCATGATGAGATTCCGCGCCCTGCGGTCGTCATGGCTGGCCGGCGTTCTTTGCGTCCTGGCCGTTTCCACGGCCGCGGCCCAAACCGCCGCCCCGATGGAGGAACTTCTCCGGCCATTCGCCTGGAGATCGGTCGGACCGGCCCTGCCCGGCGGACGGACGACGGATATTGAAGCGGTCGAGGCCAAGCCGTGGATCATCTACGCGGCCGTCGGCCCGAGCGGCGTTTGGAAATCCGAAAACGCCGGAACGTCCTGGGCGCCCGTGTTCCACAAGGAGGCGACCGTTTCGGTCGGCGACCTCGCCGTCTCCCAGGCGAATCCCGACATCATCTGGGCCGGGACGGGCGAGGCGACCTGCCGGAATTCGGTCACGCTCGGCGACGGCGTTTACAAGTCGATCGACGGCGGCAAAACCTGGACAAACCAAGGCCTCCGCGAGACCCGGCACATCAGCCGCATTCTCATCAACCGCGGCGATCCCAACATCGTCACCGTCGCGGCCATGGGATCCCTCTGGAACGCCAATCCCGAACGCGGCGTCTTCAAGACGATCGACGGCGGCAAGACGTGGAAGAAAACCCTTTATATCGACGAAAACACCGGCATCGCCGACCTGGCCGCCGATTGGTCCGACAGCCAAATCCTCTATGCCGCGGCCTACGAGCACCGGCGCCTTCCCTGGATCTACACGAGCGGGGGAAAGGGCAGCGGCCTTTATCGCTCGACCGACGGCGGGGAGACATGGACGAAAATGACCAAAGGCCTGCCCGAGGGCGTCCTCGGCCGGATCGGCCTCGATACCTCGCGGTCCAAGCCCGGCGTCGTTTACGCCGTCGTCGAAGCCAAGGACGGAGGCATCTTCCGCTCGGACGATACGGGCGAAACCTGGATTCGGACGTGCCCGACCGACGTCGCCAACTGGGTCGCCAACCGGCCGTTCTATTACACCCAGATCCGGGTCGATCCGACCAATGATGAAAAGCTTTACGTCCTGGCCACCGGCCTGAGCGTTTCCCGCGACCGCGGCCGGCACTTCCAGGGAATCGGGGGGGGGACGCACTCCGACCACCATTCCCTCTGGATCGACCCGGCCAACCCTCTTCACCTGATTGAGGGCAACGACGGGGGGATCGACATCTCCTGGGACGGCGGCAAATCGTGGGATCCCGTTCAAAGCATCGACGCGGCCGAGGTCTACCAAGTCGGATACGATTTTCAGAAGCCATACTATGTCTACTGCGGCCTGCAGGACAACAACACCTGGGGCGGCCCCAGCGCCTCGCTGGACGCCGGGGGCGTCCGGAACGAGGATTGGTTCATCCTCGCCGGGGGCGACGGCTTCTTCGCCCGGCCCGACCCGAACGACCCGAACCTCATCTATTCCAACTCCCAGGTCAACGGGATCACCCGGTTCGACCGGCGGATCAACCGGCCCAACGGCATCCGGCCGGAGGCCCCTCTCGACCAGCCGGCGTACCGGTACAACTGGAATTCGCCGATCCACCTGTCGCCCCATGATTCCCATGTCGTGTACTGCGGGGCCCAATTTCTTCTCCGGTCGCCCGACCAGGGACGGACCTGGGAGGTTCTCAGCCCGGACCTGACGACCAACGACCCGGCCAAGCTCAGGGAATCCGGCGGACCCATCACCCCGGACAATTCCGGGGCGGAAAGCCACTGCACGATCACCTCGATCGCCGAATCGCCCGTTCAAGCCGGCGTCATCTGGGCCGGGACGGACGACGGCAACGTCCAAGTCACGCGGGATGGCGGCAAAACTTGGGTCAACACGGTCAAGGCGATCCCGGGCCTTCCGCCGAACACCTGGTGTTCCCGGGTGGAAGCTTCCCATTTCGAAGCCGGGACGGCTTACGCGGCTTTTGACGGGCACCGGACC
>JAAZPG010000463.1 GCA_012797375.1 Acidobacteriota bacterium | reverse complement strand
GGCGATATCGCCCATGATGGAGGGATTGATCCGGTAAATGGTGTCGCCCGTCTCGTGATAGGCCAGAGAGGGACCGTTGGCCCCGACCGAGGCGACGGGGATGCCCTTGACCCTGAAGGAGGCTTGATCGGAGCCCCGGACTCCGGGCGGTCCTTGGACGACGCGCATGCCGCGGAGGATCCCGACGTGCCGATCGGCATCGAGGAAGACCTTCCGCAGGTTTTCCTCGGTGGTGCTGCCCCACGCCCCGTCGCCCGCGCCGGTCATGTCGTAATTGAACATCGCGTCGATCTTCGGGAAGACCGCCGGCGGATGATCGGCGTAATAGATCGAGCCCTGGAGGCCCATTTCCTCGCCGCCGAACAGGACGAAGACGACCGAGCGCTTGGGTTTGCGGGCCAGTCCGGCGAAGGCCCGGGCGATCTCCATCACCGTGGCGCTGCCGCTGGCGTTGTCGTCCGCCCCGGGGTAAAGGAAGCCCATGTGCAGGCCGTTGTGGTCGAAATGCCCGCCGATCACGAGGACGTCCCGGCGGAGTGCGGGATCGGAGCCTTCGACGTAGCCGGCGATATTGTACCCGATGCCGTCCGGATGATAATCGGCCTCGACTTTCATCCGGATCACGGATTTGAGGGGAAAGCCGATCGGCCGCTTAAAGGCGGTCAGGGCTTTCTTGAGCTCGGCGCTGGTGCTCCCGATTTCGTTGAGAATCGCGTCGCCGATTTTCTCGCTGATCATGGCCGGGAAGAAATCCTTCTGCCACTCGCCATTGGGGTTGGAAATGGGCGAGGGGTAGATGTAGATCAAGCCGACGGCGCCCTTGTCCTTGGCCGTCTTCATCCGGGTGCGGTGCTCGTCATAGTGGTAGAACCGCGTGTCGGTCCGGTCGGGCTGGCCGCGGAAGCAAAGGACGAATTTGCCCGTGACGTCCAGGCCGGCGTAATCGTCGTAATTCAGCTCGGGGGCCGAGATCCCCCAGCCGGCGAACACCATCCCGGCCTCGGCGCTTCCCGCGTCGGTGTAGAAAAGCGGGAGAAAATCGACATTCGGCTCGAGCTTCGTCTCGGTTTTTCCGTCCGGGGCGACCAGCGTCATCTCGGCCGCGCGGATGACCGTATAGGGCGAGGGATAGGGCAGGAGATAGCCGGTCTTCGGATCGACGGGCTTGAGGCCCCATTTTTTGAACAGCCCGGCGGCCCAGCGGGCGGCCGCGGTGTAGCCTTCGTGGCCGGTGTAGCGGCCGGCGAATTCGGGCGAGGCCATCCGCTCGACATAGGCGTAGGCCTCCGAGCCGCGGATGCCGGCCAGGGCTTTGGCCACGCCGGGATCGAGCTTGGGCTTGTCCTGGGCTCCGGCCGCCAGGGCGACGGCGAGCATCAGGACGGCGCAAACGATCGGTCGAAGAGTTTTCATTTCATGCTCCTTGTCTTGTTTTCTTTTCTCAAGCGGCGCTTGCGTTCGATCTCGGCCAGGACGGCCTTGTGGAGGACGAGCGCGTAATAGGCGCCCATGAGACCGAGGACGGTGAGTCCCCGG
>JAAZPG010000462.1 GCA_012797375.1 Acidobacteriota bacterium | reverse complement strand
GCTCGAAAATGTTCTCCCAGTCCTTCTCGGGAATCCCCCGGCCGTTGTCGGAAATGCAAATCCGGAGTTTGCGGCCGCGCCGGCCGCCGGCGCCCTCGGCCGAAAGAACGATCCGGCCTCCCGGTCCGACGGCTTCGGCCGCGTTGCGGAGGAGGTTGAGAAGAACCTGGCGGACGCGATCGCCGTCGACGACGATCTCCGGCAAGCCGGCAGCCAGCCTCTTCTCAACGGTGATGTTCCTCTCCCTCAGCAGGTCGGCCATCATTTTCAGCGATTCGTCCACGATTTGTTCGACGGGGAAGGGAGCCTTCTGAAGCTCGGTCGCCCGGGTGAAGTTCAGCATCTCCTTGATGAATTTCTCGATCTGGGCGATCCCCTCCCCGCTGAGGGCAAGGTGCTCCCGGTCGGCTTCCGGGAAGGCGTCGTCTTCAAGGACTTTCTGGATGTTGAGCTTGACCGAGGTCAGAGGGTTGCGGATTTCGTGGGCGATCGAAGCGGCCAGGCGGCCGATCTGGGCCAGCTTCTCGGATTGGACCAAGAGGCGCTGGGCTTCCTCGGTTTCCCGGCGGGAGGCCAGCAGCCTCTCGGTCATCTCGTTGAACGAGGCCGCCAGGTCGCCGATTTCGTCGCCCGGCCGGTGCCGGATCCGGTGGCCGAATTCCCCCCGGGAAATCCGGACCGTCCCCTCAACGAGCCGGCGGAGAGGATGGACGATCCGGCGGGCCAGAAGCGTCGTTCCCGCAAGCCCCAGGAACAATCCGGTCAACCCGATCAGGATCAGCGTCCGCCTCGTCCGGAGGACCGCAGCCCGCATCTCCTCGAGCGACAAGCCGATTTTGACCGAACCCCACTTGTCCGGAGATCCTTCGGCGAAAATCGGGACTTCGACCTCAAGAATCCTCAGGCGGCGGCCGAAGAGAACGATGTCCCGGGACTTCACGATGAAGTCCTCGGGATCGATCCGCTCCCGGAGGAGACTGCCTTGGAAAAGGTCCGACCGGCCGGCGATCAGGGAACTGGTGACCAGCGGCGTGGCGTAACGGTCGTAAAAAACCACGTAGAGCGGCGCATCCGCCCGGCGGCGGTCGGCATCGCGCTGCAAACGATCCATGTCCCAGGTGAGGATGGACTGGAGATTCCGGTCGGCCGTATGGCGGGCGATCAAGACGGCCTTGTTCGTCGATTCCTCGTAAATAGTCGCGACCTCTTTCTTTTCAATGACGAAGAGGATGGCCCCGGTCAAGACGACGAAGAGGAGAGTGAACCAAAGAAACAACCGCCGCTGAAGAGTGAAGCGAAATTTCATCTCGGCTTTCTCATCGGATGAAGGCGACGTCGCGCAGATCGAGATAGGTAGTTCCAAGGAGCGGAATCCTCAATCCCCGGATGTTGGGTTGGACGGCCAGCCTCTGGACCGCCGCAAACAGCGGGATCCCGGGAACATCCCGCCGGATCATCCGCTCCATTTCCCGGAAGAGGTCCTGATACCGGGCCCGGCCGGGTTCGACGGCCGCCTCCTCGAGGAGAGCGTCGAATTCGGGGCCGGGAACGCCGGCCGTCAGCCAGCGGGCGGGAGAGGACCGGCCGAACAGCGGCCGGATGACGCTTTCCGGATCCGGGAAAGCCAGGCTGGATTGGCAAAGGACGAAAAACGGCTTGCGGACGTCCGCCAGATCGCCCAGCTT
>JAAZPG010000461.1 GCA_012797375.1 Acidobacteriota bacterium | reverse complement strand
TTTCCGCCGGGTCAACGACCGGGTGGCCGAGCTGATCCTGGACGCCGTCAAGAAATGGGACGCGGCCGGAGTTTACCGCCGGGACCGGGACGGCGGCCGATGAGCCTCCGCTTCTATCAGGTCGACGCCTTCACTTCGGAGATATTCCAAGGCAATCCGGCCGGAGTCTGCCCGCTCGAATCCTGGCTTCCGGACGGGCTCATGCAAAACATCGCCATGGAAAACAACTTGGCGGAAACGGCGTTTTACGTTCCGGCGGGCGATCGCTTCGGAATCCGCTGGTTCACGCCGGCCGTGGAAGTGGACCTCTGCGGACATGCGACCCTGGCGGCCGCTTATGTCATCTTCCGCTATGACCGCTATCCCGGAAACGAGATCGCCCTCGATTCGCGGAGCGGGATTCTGCGCGTCCGCCGGGACGGCGATCTCTTGACGCTGGATTTTCCAGCCGACGCGCTCCGGCCGGCCGCCGAGCCGGCCGGCTTGAGTGAAGCCCTCGGAGCCCGCCCCCAGGAAATTTTCCAGGGGAAGACCGATTACCTGGCTGTCTTCGGGACACAAGCCGAAATCGAAGCGATGCGGCCGGATTTCGGAAAGCTCGGCCGGGTCGAGGCCCGCGGCGTGATCGTCACGGCCCGCGGAGCCCGGGTCGATTTCGTCTCCCGTTTTTTTGGTCCCCAAGTGGGCATCGACGAGGATCCCGTCACCGGCTCGGCTCACACGAGCCTGACTCCCTACTGGGCGGAGAAGCTGGGAAAGACGGAAATGGAGGCGGCCCAGCTTTCCCGGCGCGGCGGCCGGCTGAAGGTGCGCCTGCGCGGCGACCGGGTGGACATCTCCGGCCGAGCCCGGGCCTACCTCGAGGGCCGGATCAAAATGGAGTGAGCCGCGGCGGAAAGGAAGGAGAATCCGTGAACAAGAACCCCGACCCGCAACGGAAACCGGCGGACTCGAAACCCTTCCGCCGGGCGATCGTCCGAATCCCCGGCCAGGACGCGGCCGCCGGCTTGACCACGGCCGGCTTGGGAAAGCCCGACCTGGCCCTGCTCCTGGCCCAGCACGCGGCGTACGTCGAAACGCTGCGCGGCCTCGGCCTCGAGGTCGAGGTCCTGCCGGCGTCGCCTGGTTTTCCGGACGCGTATTTCGTCGAGGACGCGGCCGTCGTCCTTCCGGAGGTCGCCGTCCTCACCCGGCCGGGGGCGCCCTCCCGGCGCGGCGAAACCGCTTCCGTCGAATCGGCCCTGGCCCGGCACCGCCGGCTGGCCCGAATCGACCTTCCGGGGACGCTTGAGGGTGGCGATGTCCTCTGGGCCGGCGGGCGCTTTTTCATCGGGCTCTCCGTGCGGACCAATGAGGACGGGGCCCTGCAGCTGGGGCGGATCCTTGAGTCTTGCGGATATTCCTGGACGGCCGTTCCGGTCGAGAAAGGGCTGCACTTGAAGTCGTTCGTCAACTCCCTCGGCGGGCGGACCCTGGTCGTCGCCTCCCGTTTCGAAGGCCGGGAGTTTTTCCGCAGCTACGACCGGATCGTTCTC
>JAAZPG010000460.1 GCA_012797375.1 Acidobacteriota bacterium | reverse complement strand
ATGGTGATGCCCGGGGACAACGCGAACCTGGAGATCGACTTGATTTCGGAAGTGGCGATGGAGAAGGGGCTGCGGTTCGCCATCCGCGAGGGCGGACGGACCGTCGGCGCCGGAACCGTCACCGAAATCCTGGAGTAAGCGGGTCCCATGCGAGAGATCATCACCTTGGCCTGCACCGCCTGCAAGCGGCGCAATTACTCGAACACGAGGAATAAAAAGAAGCAGACGGACCGGCTGGAGATCAGCAAGTACTGTCCGTTCTGCCGGAAACACACTTCGCACAAGGAAACCAAGTAAGGACGAACGGCGATCAGAAAAGACAGGTGAGTAGCTCAACTGGCTAGAGCGGCGGTCTCCAAAACCGCAGGTTGCGGGTTCAAGTCCTGCCTCACCTGCCAGTTTTCTTATCCTGAGAGCCGGATCCGCGGACAACGCCCGAAGAAGGAGCGGCGGCAAACATGAGCGACAAGCCGAGATGGTACAAGCGTTTCTGGGCTTTTTTGAAGGAAGCCCGGGCGGAACTGAAAAAAGTGACCTGGCCGTCGCGCGCCGAGGTCGTGAACACGACGATCGTGGTGATCATCGCCACCGTCTTTTTCGGCTTTTACTTGTTCTTCATGGACGCGTTCTTCGCCTGGGCGCTCAGCAAGCTGAAGGCGCTCATCGGATAACGGAGCGGCGATGGCCAAGAACTGGTACGTCATCCACACCTACTCGGGATTCGAGAAGTTCGTCTCGGAATCCATCCGCCAGCGGGCGGTGGAAACCGGCATCGAGGACCAAATCGGCCAAATCATCATCCCGACCGAGGACGTTATCGAGATCAAGATGGGCAAGAAGGTCGTCTCGACGAAACGGTCTTATCCGGGGTACATCCTCATCGAGATGGAGATGACCGACGAGAACTGGCTCATCATCCGCGACACGCCCAAGGTCACGGGTTTCGTCGGCTCGGGCAAAAAACCCTCGCCGCTCAGCAAATCGGACGTTTCCCAGATCGTCACCCACATGGAGACGACCTCGGAAAAGCCCAAACCCAAGCATTCCTTCGAAAAAGGCGAAGCGGTCCGGATCATCGACGGACCCTTCTTCAATTTCAACGGCATCGTCGAGGACGTCAACCATGAACGCAGCACGCTGAAGGTCCTCGTCACGATTTTCGGCCGTTCCACGCCCGTCGAGCTCGAATTCCTCCAGGTGGAGAAGCTGTAGGAGGCACCTCATGTCGAAAGAAGTCGTGGCCCGCATCAAGCTGCAAATCACGGCCAAGCAGGCGAGTCCCGCTCCGCCGGTCGGCCCCGCCCTGGGCCAGCACGGCGTCAACATCATGCAGTTCGTCCGGGAATTCAACGACCGGACCGGCAAGATGGAGGAGGGGGTGGTCGTTCCCGTCCTCATCACCGTCTTCAAGGACAAGACGTTCAATTTCATCATGCGGACCCCGCCGGCGTCCTACCTTTTAAAAAAGGCCGCCGGGATCGCCAAGGGATCCGGGGCTCCCAACAAGGACAAGGTCGGCCAAGTGACCCAGAAGCAGATCGAGGAGATCGCCAAGGTGAAGCTGCCCGACCTGAACGCCAACGACGTCGCCGCGGCGGTCAAGATCGTCGAGGGCACGGCAAAAAACATGGGATTGGAGATCATCCGTGGCTAAACGAGGCAAGAAGTATCTCAAGGCGCGGGAACTGAGGACGCGGCCCGAGTACTCGATTGACGAGGCCGTCAAGCTCCTCAAGCAGGGCGGTTTCGCCAAATTCGACGAATCCGTGGACGTGGCCATGCGGCTGGGCGTCAATCCCAAGCAATCGGACCAGATGGTCCGGGGGACGGTCGTCCTTCCGCACGGCACCGGCCGGTCGAAGAAGATTTGCGTCCTGGCCCTCGGCGAGAAGGTCAAGGAAGCCGAGGAGGCCGGGGCCGATTACGCCGGGAGCGAGGAGCTGATCGAGAAGATCGCCGGCGGCTGGATCGATTTCGACGTCGTCATCGCCACGCCGGACATCATGCGGAACGTCGGCAAGCTCGGCCGGACGCTGGGGACGAAGGGCCTGATGCCCAATCCCAAGTCCGGGACGGTGACCTTCGACGTCAAGAAGGCGGTCCTGGAGACCAAGGCCGGCAAGGTTGAGTTCCGGATCGACAAGACCTCGATCATCAATGCCTCGATCGGCAAAATCTCCTTCCCCGAGGAGAAGCTGGCGGAAAACACCAGGGCCTTCATGGCCGCCGTCATCCATGCCCGGCCGGCTACGGCTAAGGGCCGGTTCGTCCGGAGCATGTACCTGAGCTCGACGATGGGTCCGTCGTACAAGATCACCGAGGAAATCCTGGAAAAGTAGGAACGTCGCCATGAAGAAAGAAGTCAAAGCCCAGCGCATCGACGAGCTGAAGGAACTGTTCGAGACGAACGGCACCTATTACCTTTTCAACTACAACAAAATGACCGTTGCCCAGGCGACGGCCCTGCGCAAGAACCTCCGGAAACAGGGATCGGCCTTGAAGATCGTCAAGAACCGCCTGGCCCTCCGGTCGGTTCCCGGCCCCCTGGCCGATGATCTCCGGCCGGTGTTCTCCAAGCCCACGGCCGTGGCGTACACCGGCGGCGACGCCGTCCTCCTGGCCAAAACCCTGCGGGAATTCCAGGTCCAGAACAAGGTCCTGGTCGTCAAGGGCGGGGTCGTGGAAGGGACATACATCGGCTCGGAACGGTTCGATGAAATCGTCAAGCTGCCCGGCCGGATGGACCTGGTGGCCAAGGTCGGCGGCCTCATGGCCGCCCCGATGTCGGGGTTCCTGCGGTGCCTCCGGGCGCCCCTGGGCGACTTCGGCATCCTTCTGAACCAGCTCAAAGCCAAGAAAGAATCGGCATAGAGAATCAAAGCCTGAGGAAAGGAGACACACGTGTCTAAACTCACCAAGGAAGAATTTTTCACTCATCTCGACGGCCTGACGGTCCTGGAACTGGCGGACTACGTCAAGGAGTTCGAAACCCGCTACGGCATCAGCGCCGCCGCGGCCGTCCCCGTGGCCGCCGCCGCTCCCGCCGCGGAAGCCAAGGCCGAGGAAGCCAAGACCGAATTCGCCGTGGTCCTCAAGAACGCCGGCGAAAAAAAGATCAACGTGATCAAGATCGTTCGGGAGATCACCGCCCTCGGACTCAAGGAAGCGAAGGATCTGGTCGACGGCGCGCCCAAGACGGTCAAGGAGGGCTTGTCCAAGGCCGATGCCGAAGCCATGAAGAAAAAATTCGAAGAGGTCGGCGCCCAGGTTGAATTGCAGTAAGCACGCGATCGCCCGCCGCGATGAACGGGCTCGTGTTCCGGGACGGCATCTGTCTTTGGCCCAACGCTTGGGAGGGAGGCGTCCATGATTAAAGAAAGCGAACATCTCTACCGCGAACGACTGGACTTCTCCAAAATCGGACAGGTCTTTCCCATGCCCGATCTTTTGGACATCCAGGTGGGCTCCTACAAGGAGTTCCTGCAGATGGATCTCCTGCCCGAGGAAAGGAAGGACACCGGCCTTCAAGCCGCCTTCAAGGACGTCTTTCCGATCTCCGACTTCAAGGAGACCACTCAGCTGGATTTCATCAGCTACGGGATCGGGAATTGGGAATGCAAGTGCGGCCGGCTCAAGGGAGTTGAAAACTCCCGGGCCAAATGCACGTCCTGCAGCACCCTCTTTCCCCATGGCACCGTCCTGACGGAAAAGGAAGTCTGTCCCTTCTGCAACGCCGCCCGCAAGATCGAGGTCCCGGTCTGCGAACACTGCGGCGACCGGGTCACCCTCAAGATGAAGTACAGCCCGAACGAATGCCTCCAGAAGGGCTATACTTTCTCGGTCCCCCTCCGTCTCAAGGTCCGCCTGATCTCCTGGGAAAAGGATGCGACGACGAAGGCCAAGCGCCTCAAGCACATCAAGGAACAGGAAGTCTATTTCGGCGACATCCCCTTGATGACCGATAAGGGAACGTTCATCTTCAACGGCATCGAGCGGGTCGTCGTCAGCCAGCTCCAGCGCTCCCCGGGCGTTTTCTACCGCCCGGGCGAGGTGAAGGGCTACTTCATCGCCAAGATCATTCCGTACCGCGGAGCCTGGGTCGAGTTTGAATACGACGTCAAAAACATCCTGTACGTCCGGCTCGACCGGAAAAAGAAGTTCCTGGCCACGGTCTTCCTCCGGGCGCTCGGCTTCGGCTCCGATGAGGAGCTGATCAAGCTCTTCCACGCCGTCGTCAAGATCACTCCGGAAAACGGCAAGCTCTACTGGGAGCCGGTCGATTCCCTGGCCGGCCGGACGGCCGCCGAGGATGTTCTCCATCCGAAGAACGGCAAGGTTCTCGTCGAGCGAAAGAAGAAGTTCACCCTGGAGAACATCGCCGTTTTGAAGGAGGCCGGAGTTCCCCGGGTCGCCGTGGACCGCAAGGATTTCCAGAACGCCTACGCCTTATCCGGAATCAAGGGCAAAGTCAAAGCCTGCGAGGAGATCGGCGACACGGCCCTCGACCTCCTGATCGGCAAGGGAGAGCCGTTCGAGATCTTTTTCCCGGCCGAGGACGCGGCCGGGATGATCATCGTCAATACATTGAAAAAGGATCTCCGCAAGGACACCAACCAGGCCTTGGCCGAAATCTACCGCAAGCTCCGGCCCGGCGAGCCGCACACGATGGAGAGCGCCGCGAATCTTTTCCGCAGCCTCTTTTTCAATCCCCAGAAATATAATTTCAGCCGGATCGGCCGCCTCAAGTTTAACATCAAGCTGGGGAAGGAAACCTCATTGGAGGAGAAAGTCCTCCAGCCCCGGGATTATGTCGACGTCATCTCCTATCTCCTCAATCTCCGCCGGGGCGAAGGGGACGTGGACGACATCGACCACCTCGGCAACCGCCGGGTTCGTTCGGTGGGCGAGCTTGTCGAGAACGCCTTCCGGATCGGCCTGACCCGGATGGAGCGGACGATAAAGGAAAAGATGACGATCACCCTGGACCTGCCCTCGGCCATGCCCCAGGACCTCATCAATTCCAAGCCCGTCATCGCCGCCCTGAAGGAATTCTTCGGATCCTCGCAGCTGTCCCAGTTTATGGACCAGATCAACAGCCTGTCCGAGGTGACCCATAAGCGGCGCCTCAGCGCCCTCGGTCCCGGCGGCCTGAGCCGGGAGCGGGCGGGCTTTGAGGTCCGCGACATCCAGTCCTCCCACTACGGCCGGATCTGCCCGGTCGAGACGCCGGAGGGCCCGAACATCGGATTGATTTCCTCTCTCAGCTCCTATGCCCGGGTCAACGAGTACGGCTTCATCGAAACCCCCTACCGCCAGGTCAAGGACGGCCGGATCATCGATTACGTCAAGATCCTCCATCCCGGCGATTCCGAGTACAAGTACGGCGACATCGTCAAAAAGGACGACGTGGGCAAGGCGGTCGCCTCCCTGAAGCGGAAGGGGGCCCCCCCCCTT
>JAAZPG010000459.1 GCA_012797375.1 Acidobacteriota bacterium | reverse complement strand
TGTTTTTCTCCGAGGAGACGCCGGCGATGACGACCTTGTCCCAAGATCCGAACTTTTTCTCCCGGCCGGCGGCGTATTCCCGGAGCCGGCCGTCCAAGGCCGGATCCTTGAGCCGGGACAGGAAATCGCCGGTGGTCCCCTCGCGGGCCCAGGCCGGAAAATTGATGCTCAAGCCGGTCGAGCCGGCGATATAAGGATAACGGTCGGCCCGGACGACCAAGCCGTCCTTCCCGGCTTGGCCGAGAAGGCCGAGGACCTCGTCGATCTTGGACCAATTGCGGGGAAAAGCCGTCTTGAGGTGTGAAATCTGGAGACGGACGCCGGCTCGCCGGGCCGTCTCGATCGCCTCCCGGAGCGCCTCGATCAAGGCATCCCCCTCGTCCCGCATGTGGGTGGCGTGGACCCCGTCCCGCTCGGCCACGATCCGGCACAAGGCGGCGATTTCGTCGGAATCGGCGAAGCTTCCCGGCGTGTATTCCAAGCCGGTGGACAATCCGAACGCCCCGGCGTCCATGTTTTCGGCGACAAGCTCCCGCATCCGGTCAAGCTCCGCGGGAGCGGGCGGCCGGTCGCTGAAGCCCATGGCCGCCCCGCGGACCGCTCCGTGGCCGACGAGGGTGGCGTAATTGACGGCCGTTTTTCCCTTTTCCAGGCGGGTGAAAAAACCGCGGAGATCCCGCCAGTCCATCTCGACGTCGAATTCGGATCGGGCGACGGATTTCAATTCCTCAAGCATTTCCTCGGCCACGGGAAACGGCGAGGACCCGCAATTGCCGCTGATGAGAGTAGTCACGCCTTGGCGGACGGCGCTTTCCGCCCGGGGATCGGCGAGAAGACCCAGGTCGGAATGGTCGTGAACGTCGATGAATCCGGGAGTGACGATTCGGCCCGCCGCCTCGACGACGATCCGGCCGCTCCGGCCGGGGATCGGGCCGACGGTCTTGATCCGCTCGCCGGAGACGCCGATGTCGGCCTCGAAGGGGTCCCCGCCCAGGCCGTCATAAACCAGACCGCCCTTGATCACAAGATCGTAGTCCTTGCCGGCCGCGCAGCCCTGGAGGATCAGGCCGGCGCCGCCGAGCGAGGCGGCCGCCGCGGCCGTCCCCACCGATTTCAGGAATTCCCGCCGATCGATCTCCCGGCTCATCGATCCCTCCTCATTAAATCGCGATCCGCGCCGCCTCCCCCTCCATCCGTTCGTTTTTCAAGCCCCTTTGCCGACCGCGTCCTTGCGGAGGGCGCTGTTTCCGCCCTCGTTGGTGAAGCGGACGAAGGGCCGGCCGCGGTCGAAGAGATACCGGTACGTGACATGGGTCTTTTTATGGACGCCGCCGATCTGCTCGTAGATCTTGCGCATCCGGGGATTGTAATCCCCGACCCAGGACAGCTCGATCTCCCGGTAATGCGGCCGGGCTTCCACGGCCCGGACGAAATGGAGGAAGAGCGGGCCGATGACGTTGGAATTCTGAAACTCGGGGATGACGCCGGCCAGGAAGACCCGGTTGCGGGTGATCGTCTTTCCCTTCAGGAGACGGAGAAACCGGAAGGTCTTCCAGAGGTTCAAGCGGCCGTCGAACCGGGCCAGGACCTGGTTGACGTCCGGGAAGGTCACGACGACCCCGATCGGCCGGCCGTCTTTATAGGCGAACCAGACGAATTCCTCCTCGATGACCGGCCCGGCGGATTTGATGATCCGCCCAATCTCCTCGGGCGTCACCGGCTGGTAATCCTCCATGTAATCGGCCCAGGTCCGGTTGAGGACCTCGACGAGATCGGCGATGTAGCGGTTCGCCCGCTTCTTCTCGTAATGACGGAATTCGTAGGTTCTTTTCTTGATGGTATGCTCGGCGAACTTGACCATTCGCTCGGGAAACGGCTCGGCCAGGTTCTTGTGATAGGAGAATTGGCGGAAATATTCCCGGAATCCGTAGCCTTCGAACAGCCCGGCGTAATAGGGCTTGTTGTAGGGCATGCCGTAGCCCTGGGGCATGAATCCCTCGACCAGGACGCCCCAGTGGTTGAAATTGGCTCCGAAGTTGACGCTTCCGTCCATCGCCTCGACGCCGCGGGCGGCCAGCCATTCCTTGGCCGCGTCGAACATCAAGGCGGCGGCGGCCGGATCGTCGGGGCACTCGAAGAACCCGATTCCGCCCTCGGCCGGATCCTTCCGCTTGGCCTTCTCGAGATCGACGAACGCCGCGATCCGCCCCGCGGCTCGCCCGGCATCGTCCCGAAGAACCCAGCGGATCGCCTCGCCTTGCTTGAAGGCGCCGTTTTTCCCCGGGTCGAAGACCGCTTCCACGTCCATATCCAGCGGGGCGATCCAATTCGGATCGCCGGCGTACACGCCGCGGGCGACTTCGTGGAAGACGCGGGACCCCGTCGCCGGGGTGATTTCCTGAAGCTTCATCATTCGCTCATCCTTTCCCGAAATCAATCTCGTCGGAAAGCTCGTTCACGTCGGTCGCCCGGTTGTAAGGGAAATGGGCGGCCAGGATTTCGCCGGCGGTCCGGATGCCGGCGGCCAATCCCTCCGTGAATTCCCCCTTGCGGAACCGGCCTGACAGGGCCGCGGCCGTCTCCGTCCAAAACGACGGTCCGGCCTGGGCGTGGATCCCCTCGTCGCCCAGGATGACGAAACGGCGGCGGGAGGGCACGAGAAAGAACAGAATCCCGTTGCGATTCCGGGTTTCGGCCATCCGGAGCCGGCG
>JAAZPG010000458.1 GCA_012797375.1 Acidobacteriota bacterium | reverse complement strand
TTCGGGTGAAAAATGCGGGATATGAAGGCCCGCCCGCCAATGCTCGAGAAGACGCTCGAGCCGCGCCCCCTGGGGCGAGGAACGGGGATCCAAGGGGATTTCCTCTCCGGGATCCGCGGCCAGGTTATAAAGAAAGGATCGTCCGTCCGAGCGGGAGACCAGCTTCCAGGAATCCGTCTGAACCGCCTTCTGGCTGAGGCTGAAGGCGGAGGCATCCGCGCCGGGCAGCTCGGCAAGCGCCCCGAGCTCGGAGAGGGGAAGTTCGTATTCAGAAACGGCGGCTTCCTCCTCCGGGGCGATTCCCGCCGTCGGGCCGGCGTCCGGAAGAAGCCCGAAAGCGCTGGGCCAGTTGTCCGCCGGCGAGACGCCGGCGAGCTTCAAAACAGTCGGGAAGATCGATCCCGTCGACACGACGCCCGCGTACCGCTTGTTTTTCCCGAAAACCCTCGGATACCTCACGATCAAGGGAACGCGGAGAAGGGTCTGGTGGATGGAGAACGAATGATTCAACAAGCCGCCGTGCTCGCCGAGGTTCTCCCCGTGATCGGAGGTAATGATCACGACGGTCTCCTCGAGCAAATCCCTCTCCCGAAACATCGCGATCAGGCGCTCCAAGCAGGAATCCAGGAAAGCAAGCTCGCCGTCGTACAGCTCGGCCAGCCGGCCGTAATCGGCCGGCCTCATCAGGGGCGGGAACGCGATCAGCCTCCAGACCTCCGGATAGCAAGCGTCGGTCATCAGCTTGCGGACGGGAGGAGAAGGCCGATTCTTCAGGAAGCGTCGGCGATACGCCGGAGGCGGATTATAGGGAAGATGGGGCGGCATGTAGTTGACGAAAATGAAAAACGGCCGGTTCTTGTCCCGCCGGTTTTGCGAATCGAGCCACCGGGCGATCCAAGGCTGCGTCTCGGCGGCCGCCCGGTCGGACCGCTTTTTTCGGGGCGATCCCAAGGCCGCGCCCAGCCCCTTTAGGATTTTCAGGTTCTCGACGGGATCCAGGCCTCTTGCATCCCACAGCCCGGAGAGCCGGAACATTTCATAGAAGCGGTCGAATCCCTGGTCGAAGTGAAACAAAGAGGACACATTCGGATTGGAGGAAAAAGCGGCCGTGGAATAGCCGGCGCTCCTCAAGAGTTCGGCCATGGTTTCCAATTCCGGACGGAGCGTGCGATGCTCGAAGGTCGCTTGATGAACCTCGGCGTACTGTCCGGTGAAAAGGGAAGCGTGGGCCGGAACCGTCCAGGGGCTGGGAGAAACCGCCCGCTCATAAACGGCGCTTTCGGCCGCCAGCCGGCGGAGAAACGGCATCGTTTCCCGCTCCCCTTCCCTTAAGGAAACATGATCCGCCCTGGCCGTATCCATCACGATGAGCAGAACGGACGGGGATCCGGCCGGAGGAGCGGGTCGGCCCGCGGGGGCGCCGCCGCCGGCATCAATTTTCCCGGCGCGGGTTCCTCCTCTGTCCAGGGCGATGATTATTAGGACGAGACCGAGGCCGGCAAAACCGGCGATCCGTAAAAAACGCGTCCGCCTGCCGGGAGGTTGTCTCCAGGTCGCGATCCCGGCGGCCGAGAGAACGAAGGCCGTGGCCGCGACTCCGGCTGCCAGCCCCGCGAAATCCTTCGCCCCTGACACGAGGATGGCCGTCCGGCCGGCCAGGAGGCCCGCCGCCGAAACGAAAAGAACGGTCAAAACAAAATCAAAAAGAGCCTTCTTGCAAAAAGAAATCACGGTCGTTTTCTGCCGGGCGGGCGCGTCTCCGCTGGCCTCGGGAAAAACGGCGCCGACGGCGGCCGTCCCCAGTCCTCCGATCATTCCCCACAGGGAAAGGGAGATAAGGAACGCCGCCAATGATGATCCGGCCAGGCCGCCGCCGGATTGGGCGACGGCGAAGAGCGCGTCGACGAGCCCGGCCGCCAAGCCGGCCGCGAACCCCGTCCGGAGCCCCCCCCAAACTGTTCCTTTATTCACCGCTCCTCCCAAGACGAGGGGAAGCCGAGGACGCCTCAGGCGCGCGGCGGTTTCCTCAGGAAATTTCCCCGGTCAAGTAGGCTTTCATCCGGGGATCCTTCGGCTCGGCAAAGACCTCGGCCGCCGGGCCGTGCTCGACCAGCTCCCCCAGGTACATGAAAACGATATAATCCGCGATCCGCCGGGCTTGGCGGAGAATATGGGTCACGACGATGACCGTATAATCGGTTTTCAGGTCGATCAACCGCTGCTCGACGGTGCGGCTGGATTGCGGGTCAAGGGCGGAGGGGGGCTCGTCGCCCAGGATGATCTCCGGTTCGACGGCCAGGCCGCGGGCCAGGCACAGCCGCTGCTGCTGACCGACGGACAGCCGGGAGGCGGGCTCATGAAGACGGGTTTTCACCTCGTCCCAGAGCCCGGCGGCCGCAAGCTGGCGCTCGACAATCTGCCGCAGCTTCGCTTTCTCCCGAACGCCGTGGATCCGCGGACCATAGGCGATGTTGTCGAAAATCGACATCGGCAGAACCTGCGGTTTCTGGGACAACAGCCCCATTTTCTTCCGGATCCGCGTCACCTCGATCTTCGGATCGTAAATGTTTTCCCCGTCGACCAGGACCTGACCCTCGACCTTCACGCCATCCACTTTGTCCAAAAGCCGGTTGAGGGTTTTAAGCAAGGTCGTCTTGCCGCAGCCCGAGGGGCCGATGATGGCCGTGACCCGGTGATCAGGGAGATCCACCGAGACGTCCTTAAGGACTTTCTGCCGGCCGAAGGTCACCGTCAGGTTCTTGATGGAAATATGCGTCTTGGCGTTCATGGCAATCCTTCGGTCAAATGGCGGAGTTTTTTCTGAATTTCCGGCTGTACCACCGGGAGAGAAGGCTGATGACGAGAATGATGATCGTCAGGATCGCGGCCGACGCATAAGCCCGCTCCTGGACCTCCGGGTAGGGCGTGCCGAGCTGGAAGAAAATCGCCAGCGGAAGCGTCGCCGCCGGCTGGAGGAGCGCCCCGGGGACGCGGTCGCTGAAACCGGCGGTGTACAAGACCGAGGCGGCGTCGCCGATGCCGCGGCCGAAGGCGATCAAAATCGCGGTGATGATGCCGGGAAGGCACTGACGGACGATAACGTGGACGGCCGTTTCAAGCTTCGTCGCCCCCAGGGAGGCCGAAGCGTCCTGGAGCGAGGAGGGGACGAGCCGGACGACCTCGTCCATCGCCCGGGCCATGATCGGAAGCTCCAGGAGGGCCACGGCGATGATGCCCGCCAGGAGCGACGTCCGCAGGCCGACCATCATCATCAGGATGAAGCCGAAGGCCCCGTAGACGATGGAGGGGATGCCCCAAAGGACGTCCAGGGAGAAGCGGACGAAGACGGCAAACCGCGATTTCCGCCGCTTGTAGAGATTAATGTACAGGACGATCGGCAGGCTGAACAGGAGAGCCAGGAGGGTGGCCCCGCCGGCCAGCTCCAGGGACCCAACGATGGCGTTGAGAATGCCGCCCTCTTTTCCCAGGTAGTACCCGCCCTTGGGCGTCTGAGTGATCATGGCCAGGTTCATGGCCGGGAATCCCTTGACGATGACCGTAGCGATGATGAGGAGAAGGCTTCCGATGACGATCACGGTCGAGCCGATCATCAACACCTTGAAGATCGATTCCTCCAGTTTCCGCCGCCGGAAGCCCATCATTCCGCCTTTTGCTCGGCCCGGATCAGGACCACGCGGGCGCCGATGTTGAACACAAGGACGATCAGGAGAAGGACGAAGGCGGCCAGCATCAGAGCTCCGTCGTACAGGGGAATGGACATCATTTCCCCGTAATTATTGGCCAGAAGAGCCGGCAGGGGATAGGCGCTGTCGAAGACGGATTTCGGGATGATGGGCGTGTTGCCGACGACCATGAGCACGGCCATCGTTTCGCCGAAGGCCCGGGAAAATCCGAGGGCCACGGAGGCGATGATCCCGGCCAGCCCCTTGCGTAAAACGACGTGCTTGACCGTCTCCCATTTCGTCGCCCCCAGCGAGAGGGAGGCGTCGCGGAGGGATTGAGGCACCGAGGCGAAGACCTCCAAGGAGACATGGATGATCGTCGGAAAGACCATGATGGCCAGGACGATCGCTCCGGCCAGCACCGAGTACCCGGTGGAATACGCCCCGAACGCCGGAGCGATTTTCGCCACAAAGGGGACGATCATCAGGACGCCCCAGACGCCGAAAACAACCGAGGGGATGCCGGAAAGGAGGTCGACGATGGGCTTGATGGTCTCCCGAATCCGCCGCGGCGCGTATTCGGACAGGTAAATCGCGCTCAGCAGGGAAACCGGGACGGCGATGGCCATGGCCGCCAGCGTCACCCAGACCGTCCCCATGAGGAACGGGTACAAGCCGAATTCGCCCTTCAAGGGGAACCAGGACGAACCGAAGAGAAGATCGGAAAAAGAATGAAGGGCAAGAATGCTCCGCGACCGGGAGTACAGCCCGAACAGCATCAAAAAGACGAGCGCCCCCGGCAGGATGGTGACGAGAAACATCAGCCGCCGGGCGGCAAGCTCTTTAAACAGCCGTTTGACCATGCCTTGACCGTCTCCGGAAAGGGCGCATCATATCAGAAAACAGGGGTCGATTTCATCCCTTATTTATCGAGAAGGGCGAGTCCCGCCTTGAGCTTGTCCTCGCTCAGCCGGATATAACCGGTTTCGGGGACGTATTTTTGCCCTTCTCCGAGGATCCACCGAAGGAAGGCGGCCGCCGCCGGCTTGGCCGGCACGCCCTTGGAAACCAGGTAAAGGTCCCGGGCGGGGGGAGAGGGATACTTGTTTTCGCCGATGGCCTTCGTCAAGTCATCGCGCGTCCCGTAGAACCGCTCGACCGGATCGATCATGCCGTTGCCGTCGAGATCGATGGGCACGGCCACTAGGCCGGCGATCGGGGCCAGCGTTTTCGGGTCATAAGCGAAATTGACGTTGTTGAACCCGATGCCGAGGGGATCCCGGCGGACGGCGTCGGCTAAGCCGGGATCGCCGTAGACGGCCACGCCGCCCAAGTCTTCTTGGCGCTTGTCAAGAAACAAGGCCCAGGTTTCGGCCGCGCCACAGGCGTCCGAGCGAGTGAAGACATGAATCGGCGCCGGCGCCTTGCCGTCCAGGACGTCGCCCCAGACGGTCGCCGACTTCGTAATCCAAATGTCGATGAACGCCTGGCGGGTCAGCCCTTTCTGCAGGATTTCGGGGAGATAGGGATTCTTGGAGTTGATCATGGGAACGACGGCGTCCTTGGTGACGGCGAACGGCAGAGCGCCCTTCTCCATCTCCACGGGGTGAACGTCGCGCGAGACCATGCCGAAATCGACCATGTCGGCGATCACATCGGCGATCCCCTTGCCGGCGCCGCCGGCCTGGACATCGATCCGCACCCGGGGATGCAATATCTGAAATTCCTCGGCCCACTTGACGACCATGGGATAAAGAGCCCAGGCGCCGGAAATCGAGACCTGGCCTTCCAGGACGGGGGCTTGAGCCGGGCCGGCGGCAAAGCCGCCCAGGACCGAGACGGCCAGGAGAACCGCGATCATCAGTTTTTTCATGGATCTCTCCTTCTTTAATCAGAATCCGGCCTGAAATTGAACCAAGAGGGCTTTATTCACCGTCCCCCCCAGCTCGTTTCTCAGGTATTCATAATTAACCTGAAGCTTCGTTTTGCCGGAAATCATCCAATTCAAACCGGCGGTATAAAGGTTGGTTCGGTCATCGTCCAAAGCCGTGTTCTTGTCGTACGCATCCACCTTGGCGACGATCTGCAGCTGCTTGGGAAGAACAAACCAGCCGGCTTGGACGAACCATCCCCGGCGGTCCATCTCGCCGTCGGCCGCCCAGATCATCTCCCCTTTCAGCGACACGTCCTCGAAAGAGACGCCGGCGTGGAGCCCGGTCCGATCCCGGCGGATGAGCGGCGCTCCGGCCGCGGCGTCGGCTTTTCCCTTGTAGAGGGACGCGCCGATCGTGAGAAAGTCAAATGGCTTCACCCCCACCCGGCCGGCGAAATCCTTCGCGTCGTTCGTATCGGTCTTGTTGGCTCCGGCGCCGTTGAAGAGCCCCAGGCTGTAATCAAAAACGGAGACTTGTCCGGTCAGCATGGCGCCCACGTCGCGGCCCATCGTGCCGACGTCGCGGCCCGGGGCCAGCTTGCTGACGGGTTGGGAAAAATTAATCGTATCCAAGTCGGCCGAGGACGTGTCATTTTCCGCGCCGAAAGGAACCCGGAATTGGCCGAAGCGGAGAGCCGCAGACTCGGCGAAAACCACGTCCACCATGGCATCGACAAGGATGGGATTTCGGACGGCATCGACCGTGAACTTGGCCTTGATATTCTTCATGAGATCGGCGGACAGGCTGAAGCGCGAACGGCGGACGCTCAAGGCGTCGACGCCTTGGTCCTGCAGAGCGCCGAGGACTTGGGTGAAACCCGAAAGCTTGAGGGTTTTCCCCGCCGTCACCGATGGGGGCGGCGTTTTTTCCTCGGCGAAAGCCGCCGGGATCAGGGCAAGGACCGCGATCAGGAGCCCGGCCGTCTTCTTCCATTTCGACATGATCACCTCCCGGTATTTAGTTGATATAGTCTATTGTTAATATCGACTATTCCTAAAAAAATTTTATCCCTTATCCGGCGTCTTTTGATTTCCGTTTTCATTATTGGCCCTCATCGCTTTTCGCGTCATTTCTGCGACATCGGCAAAGGAAGTGCTTTCCAGGATTTCGGCGATCGCGTCCCGGTTTCTCTTCCAAAGCCAGCGGAGGCCGCACGATTTTTCCCGTGGACAGACTTCGCGGGCGGTGACGCTGACGCAGTCGATCGGGGCGAGGGGACCATCCATGACGCGGATGATCTCCGCCACGGAGATCTCTTCGGGCGGCTTGGAGAGCATATATCCGCCGTTGGGCCCCTTCCGGCTGCGCAGGTATCCGGCCCTTTTGATTTGGAGGAGGATTTGCTCAAGGAAACGTTCCGGAATGTCTTGGACCCTGGAAATGTCTCGGATGTGAAGAGGCGG
>JAAZPG010000457.1 GCA_012797375.1 Acidobacteriota bacterium | reverse complement strand
CTCGGGGCCGGCCGCGGCCGCCGCCCGGGCGGCCGCCCCGCCGAAGATGTTCTGAAAGAGGTCGCGGAACGATCCCCCGCCGAAATCCGAAAAGTCGAATCCCTCGAAGCCGCCCGAGGCGTAGTCGCCGCCGCCGGGCCCGCCGTCGGCCGGCGGGCGCTCGCCGGCGAACCCGAACTGATCGTACCGGGCTTTCTTCTTGGGATCGCTGAGAACCTCGTAGGCGGCCGATATCTCCTTGAATTTGGCCTCGGCCGCCTTGTCATTGGGATTGAGATCGGGATGGTGCTTGCGGGCCAGACGGCGGTAGGCTTTCTTGATTTCCGCGTCCGAAGCCGACCGTCCGACTCCGAGGATCTCATAATAATCCCTGGCCATGCGCTCCCCTCTTTCCTTTCCCCCGTCTTTACCCGGGGAAAAATCGCCGGAGGAGCGGAGGGCCGCTCCTCCGGACATTCAATCCCATCCCGGCCGGGCCGGGCGTCAGTTTGATTTTCCGTCGTCAACGACTTCGGCGTCGATGACGTCCCCCTCGGATCCGCCGTTTCCGCCGGACGGGCCGGACGAAGCCTGCTCGGGACCGTCGGAGGCGGCCCCCGCTCCGGGCTGCGGGCCGGCGCTCCGGTAGAGAACCTCGGTCATCTTGTGGGAGGCCCGGTTGAGGCTTTCCAGGGCTTTCTTGATGGCCTCGGGGCTGTCGGATTCGACGGCCTTCTTGGTCGCCTCGATCTCGGACCGGACGGCCTCGGCTTCGGCCGCCGGGATCTTGTCGGCGTTTTCCCGAAGGATTTTTTCCAGGCTGTAGATCATCTGGTCGGCCTGGTTGCGGGCGTCGATCGTCTCCCGGCGCTTTTTATCCTCGGTCGAATGAGCCTCGGCGTCGGAGACCATCCGCTTGATTTCCTTCTCGTCGAGCCCGGAATGCCCGGTGATGGTGATCTGCTGCTGCTTGCCCGTCCCCATGTCCTTGGCCGAGACATGGAGAATGCCGTTGGCGTCGATGTCGAAGGTGACTTCGATTTTTGGAATGCCGCGGGGCGCCGGCGGGATGCCGTCCAAGTGGAAACGGCCCAGGGTGCGGTTGTCCGAGGCCATCTCCCGCTCGCCCTGGAGGATGTGGATCTCGACGCTCGGCTGGCTGTCGGAGGCCGTGGAAAAAACCTCGGTTTTCTTCGTCGGGATCGTCGTGTTCCGGCTGATCATCCGGGTGAAAACGCCTCCGAGCGTTTCGATGCCCAGGGTCAGCGGAGTCACGTCGAGAAGAAGGACGTCCTTGACATCGCCCGAAAGGACGGCGCCCTGGATGGCCGCGCCGACGGAGACGACTTCGTCGGGGTTGACGCCCTTGTGGGGCTCGCGGCCGAAGACCTGCTGGACCAGCGCCTGGATGCGGGGCATCCGGGTCTGGCCGCCGACGAGGATGACCTCGTGGATGTCCTCGGGCTTCAGGCCGGCGTCCGACAGGGCCTGCTTGCAGGGGGCCACGGACCGTTGGATCAAATCCTCAATGAGGGCCTCGAGTTTCGCCCGGGTCATTTTCATCAAAAGGTGCTTGGGGCCCGAGGCGTCGGCCGTGACGAACGGCAGGTTGATCTCGGTCTCCATCGTCGTCGAAAGCTCGATCTTCGCCTTTTCCGCGGCTTCCTTGAGACGCTGGATGGCCATCTTGTCCTTGGCCAGGTCGATGCCGGTTTCCTTCTTGAATTCCGTCGTGATCCAATCCTGGATCCGTTGATCGATGTCGTCGCCGCCGAGGTGGGTGTCGCCGTTGGTCGATTTGACCTCGACGACGCCTTCCCCCACTTCAAGAATGGAAATGTCGAACGTTCCGCCGCCGAAGTCGTAGACGGCGATCGTCTGGTCTTTCTTCTTTTCCATGCCGTAGGCCAGGGCCGCGGCCGTGGGCTCGTTGATGATCCGGACCACATCCAGGCCGGCGATTTGGCCGGCGTCCTTGGTCGCCTTCCGCTGGCTGTCGTTGAAATACGCCGGAACGGTGATGACCGCCTTCTCGACTTTTTCCCCGAGATAATCCTCGGCCGCCTTTTTCAGCTTCTGAAGAACCATCGCCGAGATCTCGGGCGGCGAGTACTGCTTGTCGAAGACAGCGATCCGGACGTCGCCGTTGGGCGCTTCCGTGATCTTGAACGGCACCTGCTTGATTTCGTTCGGGACCTCGGCGTACCGGCGGCCCATAAACCGCTTGATCGAGTAGACCGTGTTTTCGGGATTGGTGACGCGCTGGCGCTTGGCGACCTGCCCGACCAGTCGCTCGCCCTTGGCCGTGAATCCGACGACGGACGGAGTCGTCCGGCCGCCTTCCTCGTTGGAGATGACCGTCGCTTGGTCGCCCTCCATGATGGCCACAACCGAGTTCGTCGTTCCTAGATCGATGCCGATAATCTTAGCCATATATGATACTCCTTAGCATTAAGTCGATTGTTAATATAAAACTTTAGCGTGTCGTTGTCAAGTATTTTATTGCGATATATTTTATTTATATTCAATATAATACAAATATTTTTTACATTTTTATTTTTCGTTCCCAATTAATCCGGATTAAATCGCTTTCCCTTTATATGGAGATCGCTTCCGTCCCCCCGCCGGAAATTATTCCGGCCAGTAAAGGATGCACTTCTGGCCTTCGAAAAAAGACCAGTAAATGTTTTTGGCCGCGCTTTCCTCGAGAAAGATGATCTCGATTTCGGTGAACGGCCGTCGTCCGATTCCCCGGACGATCGTTTTCACCGACCGGCCGATCCCCCGGGAAAACAAACGGCCCGCCCCGTCGAGAATCCGGGCGAACCCGCTTTTCCTTAGACGGACGTTCATCCGGATGTCGCCGGGAAGCTCAAGCGTGAAATTGACCGGCATCTTCACCAGTTCCAGGATGTCGAGATCGTCGTTTTTGGCCGTCGGCTTCTTGTCCGTTTCGTCCTCGACTTTGCCCGGCGTGACGTCCTTCCTCTTGGGCGCGTTGTAGGCGGTTTTTTTCAACAGCGGGCACGTCATGACTCCGCCGTGCCGCCCCCAGGTTTTCACCTTGAAGATCGGCCATTCCTTGAGAACGAGGCCCCTGGCCTTCAAGGAGACCTTTCCGGCCTCGAAATCGAAAATAAAATACGTCGACGGCGTCCGGGCGAGGCCGTATTCCTGCTCGACGCGGGCCGCTTTCCGCGGGGACGGGGCGGCCGCTTCCTGTCCGGCCGCGCCGGCAACCAGAAGGGCGGTTCCCGCGACAAGACCTAAAATCCGTCGGGTTTTCATGTCAGTAGATGTAGACTTTCGCGCCCAT
>JAAZPG010000456.1 GCA_012797375.1 Acidobacteriota bacterium | reverse complement strand
CTCATGTTGGCCAGGAACTCGCTTTTGGCCCGGTTGGCCTCGCGGGCCTCGCCCTCGGCCTTTTTCAATTCGGCCGTCCGTTCCTGGACTTTCTCCTCCAGCTCGATCGTCCGACGGTGAATGTTCCGGATGCGCTTGCGGACCGCCCCATAGATCGCCAAACCCGCCAGCAGGACGGCCAGCGCTTGAATCCAGCGGATCATATAGAACGGCGGAATGACCCGGAGATGGACCGCCGTCCCCTCTTCGTTCCAAACGCCGTCGTTGTTGGAGGCTTTCACCCGGAAGACGTAACGGCCGGGATCGAGATTCATATAGCTCACGAACCGGCGGCCCTGGACTTCCTGCCAGCCGGTGTCGAGGCCCTCCATGATGTAGGCGTAACGGTTCTTTTCAGGCGCGACGTAATGAAGGGCGGCGAACTCGAAGGTGATGACCCGGTCGCGGAACCGGATGTCGATATCGGTCGTTTCAGTGATCGATTTATCGAGGAGGATCCGGCCGTTCACCTCGCCGCCGACGGGGACCGGCTTGTTGAAGACCTCGAAATTGGTGATGACGACCTCGGGCCGGAAAGGATTGTCCTTGAGGTTGGCCGGGAAGAAGGCGCTGAGCCCGCTGGTTCCGCCGAAGAACATTTCTCCCGATTTCGCCCGGTACCTCGCTCCGCCGTTGAACTCATTGCTTTGGAGTCCGTCGGAGATGTCGTATGTTTTCAGAGCCCTCGTTTGGGGGTTCCATCGGGCCAAGCCCCGGTTGCTGGAAACCCAGACCGAGTCCTCCTCGTCGACGAGGACGCCGTAGATCGCGTTGTTCGGAAGACCGTTCTTCTCCTCGGTGTAGCACTCGAACGTCCCGTCGGCCGGATTGAAGAGATTCAAGCCGGCCGTCGTCCCGATCCACAGCCGTCCCCGGGAATCCTCGGCCATGTTGGGGATGAAATCGCCGCAGAGGGTGGCCGAGGCCTTGGCCGGGTCGTGCCGCCAGACGGCGAAGCCGCCGGTTTCCCGGTTGAAGCGGTTCAACCCGCCGCCGAACGTCCCGACCCACAGGGTTCCGGCGTGATCGAGGTGAAGGGAGCGGACCTGGTTGTGGCTTAAGCTTGCCGGGTCGCCGGGATCGTTCCGGTAGCGGATAAACCTCCGGGCGCGGAGGTCGAGCAGGCACAAGCCGCCGCCGTCCGTCCCGACCCAAAGCCGATCCGGACCGTCGACGGCCAGACACCGGACGTCGTTATAGCTGAGGCTTTGCGGATCGCCCGGATCGTGAACGTAATGCCGGAACGTCTTGGTCCGCGGGTCATAGGAATTCAATCCGCCGCCGTAGGTACCGATCCAAAGGGTTCCCGAATCGTCGACGGCGAGGGCGTAGACGAGCTCGGAATTGAGCGAGTTGTCGACGCCCTCGACGCGGCGGAGATGGGTGTATTCGCCCGTGGCCCGGTCGATGGCGTCCACGCCCCGGTCCTGGAGCCCGACATACAGAACGCCGCCGTCGGGGCTTTCGGCGATGGCCCGGACGTAACCCGATCCCAGGCTCCGGGGATTGCCGCGCCGGGGCTGGTACAAGGCGAAGCGGGAATTTTCCGCGGCCAGCTTGTCGATGCCGCGGCCGCGGGTTCCCACCCAAAGGACGCCCGTCCGGTCCTCGAATAAGCTGTAGACGTCGTCGAAGGCCAGGCTCTTGGGATCCGTCGGATCGTTGCGGAGAACGAAGAAATCGTCGGCCGCCTCATCGTACAGGTTGAGGCCGTTCTGGGTCGCGACCCAGAGCCGTTTCAGGCGGTCGCGGAAGACGGCTGTCACGTAATTATCGCTCAAGCTCCGGGGATCCCGGGTGGAATTGAAATAACGGGAGAAACGCCCGGTCTCCGGATCGAACCGGTTGAGGCCGTTGGCCGTTCCCACCCAGAGCATCCCGTTGCCGTCCTGGTAGAGGGCCAGGACGCGGTTGTGGCTCAAGCTGTGGGGGTTGCCCGGATCATGGTTGAAGCGGACGGATTCGCCGGAGCGCGGATTGAAGCGGTTCAATCCGTCGGCCGTGCCCACCCACAAGTAATTCGCGGCGTCGCGGCAGAGGGAGAGGATTTCGTCATGGCTGAGAGTTTTGGGTTCGGCCCTTCGGCTGAGGAAGGCCCGGAATTCGCCGGACGCCGGATCGAAGGAATTCAATCCTCCCCCGGCTGTTCCGATCCAGAGGATTCCGTCGGCGTCCTCGGCGAGGGCCGTGATGTAGTCGTGGCTCAGACTCCGCGGATTGGCCGGATGCGGATGAAACTGGGTGAAGTCGTCGCGGTCCCGGTCATACCGGTTCAGGCCCCTCATCGTCCCGACCCACAGCGTCTTCTTGGAGTCCAGGAATAGAGTGTTGATGAGGCTGTCGGAGAGACCGTTCGGCCCCGCCGTCGGACGATAGATCTTAAAGCCGTACCCATCGTAGCGGTTTAACCCATCCTCCGTCCCGATCCAGAGAAACCCCCGTTCGTCCTGGACCATGGCCATGGCCGAGCCTTGGGACAAGCCGTTGAAAATCGTCAAGTGGCCGAACTGAAAATCACCGGGCCGGCCCACGGCGCCGGACGCCGCCGAAGCGGCGAGGCAGAGCAAAACAGGCCCGAGCGCCAAGGCGCGGAATGATTTTTTCATGGCGTTCTCCGGACGGGAATGAGATCGGACGAGGTTTTTTCTCCTTTAGAAAATTCACTTTATCCGCTTCGGCCGGTTCTGTCAAACACCCCCTTTACTTTCTTCACGAGATTTGCTAGATTGGCACCTAGGATTTTCCTCTTATCCAATTCCTAGAACCTTCTGTCGGGCCGAAGTGTCTTGAAGACTCGATTTCGGCCGCCCGGACCGCCGGGGACGGAACATCGATCAACGTCCTTTCCCCGAGGAGGGAGGACGAGGAGCGGTCATGAGCTATCAAACCGGGATATGCAATTTCTGCGGAACAGGATGCGGCCACATGCTCCAGGTGGAGGAAGGGACGATCCGCGGGGTGTTCCCCTCGTCCTCCCATCCCGTCGGGCGGGGCCGGCTGTGCAGCAGGGGCTGGCACATCCACGAGCTTCTCAACACCGAGGAGAGGATTCCCCGCCCTCTTGTCCGCAAAGGCGGAGGGCTGACTCCCGTTTCTTGGGATGAGGCGCTCGACGAAGCCGCCGCCCGCCTGGGAGCGTTTTCGGGAGAGGAGATCGGCTTCTGGGCTTCGCCCCGATCCTCCAACGAGGACGCCTACGCCCTGGTCCGGCTGGCCCGCGGGGTCTTCCGCTCGGCCAACATCAGCGTCTTGTCCGACGTCTGGTATCCGACGACGGCCGAAGTTTTAAGGGAAGGAACCGGCCGGCCGGGCGCCCTGGGTTCGATCGCCGACATTCGGAAGGCGGACTTCATCTTCGTCGTCGGCACCGACCTGACCCGGCAGAATCCGATCATTGCCAGCGACGTTCATTTCGCCGCCCGCGGGGGGGCGGACGTCGTCACGCTCAGCACGCGCCTCACCCAGATGGCCAAGCTCAGCGGGACGCACCTGCAGAACAAGCCGGGAACGAAAAACATCGTCATGGCCGCCATGGCCAAGGCTCTCCTCGAAGACCATCCGCCGGATTCGGCGTCGGGAGCGCCGGCGGGCTTTGACGGATTCCGCAAATCCCTGGAGGGTCTCGAATCCGCCGGCCTCGAGGCCCGGACCGGCCTTCCGTTCGACAAGATCCGGGACGTCGCCCGCCGCCTGGCTTCCGCCCGGAGGGCCGTCATCATCTTTTCGACCGGGATCACCGGATTGACCCGGGAAACCACGGCCCTCATTTTCAACCTGTTCTTGGCCGCCGGAAAGGCCGGCCGGGAGGGATGCGCGATCCTTCCCGTGACCGGCGTTTCCAACCTGGCCGGGGTCAACGACATGGGCGCCGCCCCGGACGTTCTGCCGGGCTGGCGTCGGCTTCCGGACGAGGCCGCGGCCTCGTCCTTCGCCCGGAGCTGGGGGAAGGACGTCAACGCCGGGCGCGGCCGTTCGGTCGAAAGCCTCCTGGCCGACGCTTCCTCCGGACTCAAGGCCCTGGTGGTCGTCGACCATGATCCCGAGATCGAGCTTCTGGCCGGCCGGATCAAGTCGCTCGAGTTCGTTCTCTACCTGGGAGCGTACGCCAATCCGTTCAAGGAAACGGCCCATGTCGTCCTCCCGACGACGACCTACGCCGAGACGGACGGAACGTACACCAACACGGAGCGGAGAATCCAGCTCAACCGCCGCAAGATTGAGCCCCGGTTCGAGGCCCGCCCGCCCTGGCGGATTTACGCCGATTTGG
>JAAZPG010000455.1 GCA_012797375.1 Acidobacteriota bacterium | reverse complement strand
GTCCCCAGGAGCAAAACGAGAACCGCCCCGCCGGCAAGGAAGAGAAGGGGGGCGAGAACGACCGGTCCGCTCATCGCGCTTTTTCCTCGCCGCCGCCGCTTCCGGAGACGATCGCCGGAAAAGCGGGACGGCCGTCCACCCGGACGTATGCGGTCCGGCGGTTTTGCAGGGCATCGGCATACCGGACGGCGGTCGCCTCGATCTTTTTCAGGAAGGTCCCGGGAAAGAGCCCGATCCAAAACATCAGGAGGATAACGGGGAGGAAGACGGCCAGCTCGCGTCCGCCGATGTCCCGGAGAGCGGCCACGCGCCCGGAGGCGACGGGGCCGTGAAAGACTTTCCGGTACATGCCCAGGAGGTAAGCGGCCGAGAGAATCACCGTCGTGACGGCCAGGGCGGCCAGGATTTTATCCGCGGCGAACACGCCGCTCAGGCAAAGGATCTCTCCGGCGAAGCCGTTGAGTCCGGGAAGGCCGAGGGACGAGAGCGCGGCGATGAGAAACAAAGCGGCGAAGACGGGCATCTTCCGGGCGACGCCGCCGAAGTCGGAGACGCCCCGGGCCCGGGTCCGTTCGTACAAGACGCCGACGCCGAAGAAGAGCAGTCCCGTGCTCAGGCCGTGGTTGATCATTTGGAGGATCGCGCCTTGGAGGCTGACCGTGTTCCAAGCCGTCACGGCCAGCAGGATAAGCCCCATATGGCTGACGCTGGAGTAAGCCACGAGCGCCTTGATGTCCTTTTGGACGAGGGCCATGAACCCGCCGTAAATAATGCCGGCCACGGCCAGCCCGGAAAGGACCGGAGCGAGGCGGGCGACGGCCTCGGGGAAGAGGGGAAAACCCAAGCGGAGAAATCCGTAGGCGCCCATCTTGAGGAGAACGGCGGCCAGGAGAACGGAAGCCCCGGTCGGAGCTTCGACGTGGGCGTCGGGAAGCCAGGTGTGGAACGGGAACAGGGGGACCTTGACGGCGAAAGCCAGGCCGAAGGCGAGAAAGAGCCAGGTCTGGGCGGAAGGGGAGAGGACCATCCGGCCCAAGTCGAACATGTCCAGGGAATATGTCCCGGTTGCGCGGGCGTAGGCTCCGTGAAGGACGAAGATGCCGGCCAGCATCAGGAGGCTTCCGGCCATCGTGAAGAGGACGAATTTCGTGGTCGCGTAGAGCCGGCGTTTTCCGCCGAAGACGCCGATCAAGAAATACATCGGGATCAGGGCCGCTTCCCAGAAGACGTAGAAGAGGAAGAGATTAAGCGAGAGAAAGACGCCGATCATCCCGGTTTCCAGGAGGAGCAGGAATAGGAGATATTCCTTCAACCGGTCGCGGATAGACGAGACCGAGGCCCAGACGACCAGGGGCGTGAGAAAAGCGGCCAGCAGGACGAGAAAGAGGCTGAGGCCGTCGACCCCGAGGTGGTAGCCGAGGCCATAGCCCAGCCAGGGGCTTTTCTCGACGAACTGAGGCCCGGCCTCGCGTCCGTCGAAACGGAAGGCTAGCAGGCAGGCGAGGACGAAGACGGCAAGCGTGACGGCCAGGGCGGCGGCGAAGAGGCGCCGCCGTTCGGCGGCCGGGATGAAGATGAGGAGAATCGCCCCGGCCAGCGGGAGGAAGGTGATCAGGCTCAGCAGCGGGATGTT
>JAAZPG010000454.1 GCA_012797375.1 Acidobacteriota bacterium | reverse complement strand
CGGCCTCCGGAAGATTGAGAAGCCGGAGAGTGTTGGAGACCGACGTCCGGTCCTTGCCCACCTTCTCGGCCACCTCCTCCTGCGAATACCCCAGGACTTCCACCATCCCCTTGTAATATCGGGCGACCTCGATGGGATTGAGATCTTCCCGCTGGAGGTTTTCGATGATGGAGGCCTCCATCTGTCTTTCCTTGGAGATATTCCGGATGATGACCGGAACCTTGCGGAGTCCGACTTTTTGGGCGGCCCGCCAGCGGCGTTCGCCGATGATGATGTTATAGCCGCCGCCGGCCGGAACGGCGATGATAGGCTGAAGGATTCCCGACTCGCGGATCGACTGCGCCAGCTCCTCGATCGCCTGTTCGTCGAATTTCATCCGCGGCTGGAACGGGCTCGGACTCAGCCGGTCGATGTCCATCTCGGTCAAGGATTCTTCCTTGAGAATGCCGTATTCCTCCGGGATGAAGGCCTTGATGCCTTTGCCGAGAGCTTTTTTCATTTTTCCAAAATCTCCTGGGCCAGGGATAGATACGCCTCCGCCCCCCGTGATCTCGGCTCGTATAGAATGACGGGCTTTCCAAAGGACGGCGCTTCGGCCAGCCGGATGCTGCGGGGGATGACGGTCCGAAAGACCAGCTCTTTGAGCGATTTCCGGACCTCGTCGGCGACCTGCCGAGATAGATTGGTCCGGTCGTCGGCCATGGTCAAAACGACTCCCTCGATCCTTAGGCCGGGATTAAAATATGTCCGGACTTCGTTCAGGGTATGAAGGAGATCGGGGATTCCCTCCATGCAGAAGAATTCGGTTTGGACCGGAATCAAGACGGAGTCCGCCGCCGTGAGGGCATTAATCGTCAGGAAACCCAGGGAAGGAGGACAATCAATGAAGATGTGGCTGAACCGGGGCCGGGCTTTTTCCAAGGCGTTTTTAAGTTTATTCTCCCGGAATTCGGCTTTGAACATCTCCGCTTCCACTCCCATCAGCTCCGGTGAACAGGGGCAGAGATAGAAATTGTCCATTTCGGTGCCCGAGATGCATTCCATGATGTCCCGGCCGTTCATCATGGCCTGGTAGATCCCGGCGGAGTCGGCCTTGGGTTTCCCCAGGCCGGCCGAAGCCATGCCCTGGGGATCCAAATCGATCAAGAGAACCCTCGATTTCTTAAGCGCCAAAGCGGCGGCCAGATTGATCGACGTCGTTGTTTTCCCCACCCCACCCTTTTGATTCGCGACGGCAATGATTTTATTCATCTTCCCTGGTCGGCTTTCCCGGCGATGTTCCACGTGGAACATTCCCCGCCGAGACGTGAATAAAGACGTTCATCACATCCGACGGCGTCAGCCCCGGAATTCGTTTCATATCCCCGATGGTTTTCGGCTTGTGCTTGTTCATTTTTTCCACGGCTTCCCGGCCCAAGCCGGGGACGCCGGAGGGCTTGAATCCCGCCGGGATTCTCATCGCCTCCATTTTCGTCAAGCGGACGATCTCGACCTCTTGTTTCCTCAGGTAGCCCTCGTATTTGACTTCAGCCGCGATCCGGCGGGTTTCCTCAGGAGAAAGGGCCTCCGGCATCGGAACGTATTCTAGCACATTCTCAAACTCGATATCAGGCCGGCGGAGATACTCCTTGAGCGAAATCCGGGCCTTCCCCGCCGGTGTGATCTTGGTTTTTTCCAAAAAGGCTAGAGTCGACGACAGCCGCTTTTCCTTTTTTTGAAAGCGGACGAAATCTCTTTCGGAAAGCAGACCGAACTCCCTCCCATAAGGGGAAAGCCTCGAATCCGCGTTGTCGATGCGGAGGCCGAGCCGGTACTCCGCCCGGGACGTAAACAGCCGGTAGGGCTCCTCCACTCCCTTGGAAATCAGGTCGTTGATCAAAACCCCGATGTAAGCCTGGTCACGACGGAGAACGAACGGTTTTTTATCTCGGAGCTTCAAGACCGCGTTGACGCCGGCCGCCAAGCCTTGAGCCGCCGCCTCTTCATACCCCGAAGTTCCGTTGATCTGGCCGGCCAGATACAATCCCTCGACGGGAAGAGACTCCAGCGTCGGCTTCAGCTGGGTCGGGGAAACGGCGTCGTATTCGACGGCGTAAGCCGGACGGAGAATCACCGCCTCCGTTAATCCGGGGATTGTCCGGAGAATGTCGCGCTGCGTTTCGTAAGGGAGGCTGGAGGAAAGACCGTTGACGTAAATCTCGGACGTCGCCAGCCCTTCCGGCTCGAGAAAGAACTGGTGGCGGGGATGATGCCCGAACTTGACGACCTTATCCTCGATCGACGGGCAATACCGCGGCCCCAGCCCCTTGATCCGTCCGGCGTAGAGCGGCGACTTGTCGAGATCGCGCCGGATCACGGCATGAGTCTTCTCGTTGGTATAACCGAGATAACATACGACTTTGTTTTCGAGCCTCGTCTCCGTCCTCAACGACATCGGGACCGGTTCGTCGTCGCCGGGCTGAGCCTCGAAAGCCGACCAATCGATCGTCTTCCCGTCCAGCCGCATCGGCGTCCCCGTCTTCAAGCGGAATGTTCTCAATCCCGCCTTCCGAACCGCGGCCGCCAGCTCGACGGATGGAGGCTCGTTGGCCCGGCCGGCGGGATAGGAGGCCTGCCCGACATGGATGAGTCCGTTGAGGAACGTGCCGGGCGTGAGGATGACGGCCTCGGCCTCGATCGACCGGCCGTCGCCGCAGACGACGCCTCGAATCCGGGACCCGACGATATCCAGCCCGACGACGATCCCCTGATAGAGGCTCAAGCCGGGGATTTTTTCCAACTGTTCCTTCATCGCCTCCCGGTAGCGGGATTTGTCGCACTGGACACGGGGGGCTTGGACAGCCGCGCCCCGGCTCCGGTTGAGCAGCCGGAAATGGATGCCGGTTGCATCGGCCAGAAGTCCCATCAATCCGCCCAAGGCGTCGATTTCCCGGACGAGGTGTCCCTTGGCCAATCCGCCGACGGCCGGATTGCAGGACATTTGGGCGATGGTTTCGAAATGCGTTGTGATCAGGCAGACGGAACACCCCATGGCGGCGGCGGCCGCGGCCGCCTCGCAGCCGGCGTGACCGGCGCCGCAAACGATGATCTCGAAGGATTCGTCGGCCATCTTGTCCGGTATTATACCCTGACTCCCGAAAATTCGGCGGTTCGACCCGCTCTTGGGAGCGGCCGGCCGCCGCCCGACAGCGCCCGGTGAAGAGAAAGGCGAGACTTATTTCCCGATGCAGAATCGGGAAAAGACATCATCCAGGATATCGTCGGGCCGGATCTCCCCGGTCAACCGGCCGGTGAGGGTGACGATTTCGCGGGCTTCCTCGGCGGCCAATTCGATCGGCTGGTTCGAGGCGATCATCTCCTTGGCCCGGAGAAGGCGAGCGGCGATTTCCTCCAGAAGAAGCTTATCCCTTTCCCGCAAGACGATGATGTCTCGCCCGGGAATCAGCGGGAAGAAAACGTCGTACATCATTTTGCGGAGGACGTCCAATCCATCGCCCCTCAGGGCGGACACGGCGGCTACGGGAAGATCGGGAAAACGGCGGGTCACCTCGGCCGGAGTCGTCTTCTCCGGAAGATCCGTTTTGTTCAGGACGAGGATGATTTTTCTCGACCGATAGGACTCGATGAGCGCGGCGTCGGAAGCGGAAAGCCGCCGGGATCCATCCAGGAGAAGAAGAAGGCCGTCGGCCTCGGCCGCGATTTTTTTCCCGCGGCGGATGCCCTCGCGTTCGATCGGCGATCCCGCCCGGCCCAAGCCGGCCATGTCGACGAGAAGGAAGGACGCGTCATTGATACGGACGGTTTCCCGGAGAAAATCGCGGGTGGTCCCCGGAAACGGAGTGACGATCGCCCTCGGCTCTTCGAGCAACCCGTTAAACAGAGTCGATTTTCCGGAATTCACCCGGCCCACTAAGGCGATCGTTACGCCCCGGCCGAGGGCCTGACCCATTTCGTAGCTTCGGACGAGACGATCGACTTCTAAATATATTTTATCGATTTTATCGATATAGTGTTTTTTAGCCGCGGGACGTCCCTCTTCCGGAAATTCAATGTCGGCTTCCAGCTGGGCGACCCAGCCGATGATTTCCCGGCGCACGGCCGCGGCTTTTCTCGACAACGCGCCGTTGACCGTCCGGAAAGCCGATTTGGCCCGGGCCAGAGAAGCCGAACGGACCAGGTCATCGACCGCTTCCGCTTGAAGGAAATCGATCCGTCCGTTCAAGAACGCCCGGAGGGTGAACTCCCCGGGCAAGGCCGGCCGGGCTCCCCGCCGGACGGCCAGCCGGACGACTTCCTCCAGGATGACCGGGCTTCCGTGAAGGTGAAGCTCGGCGACGTCCTCTCCCGTGAAGGAGCGGGGCGCCCGAAAATGGAGAAGGAATCCTTCGTCGAAGGGCCGGCGGTCGGCCGGATCGACGACCTCGCCTAAAACGGCCCGTCCCGGTTCCCCGCCGCGCCGGTCCTTTTTCGGCCGGAAAAGCGTTCGGGCGATTTTAAGGGCCGCCGGGCCGCTCAATCGGACAACGCCGATTCCGCCGCAGCCCGGAGGCGTGGAGACGGCGACGATCGTTTCGGCGAGAGAGAGGTCATACACGGCGGCGTGTTCCGGAAAAGCCCGGCCGCGGGCGTCAGCGGGCGCGCTTGCTCAAGGGATAGATCTTGACCCGCTTCAAAAACCCCTCGCCCAGGCTTTCGCTGGTGATCCCGGGGACTTGGTTGGCGGCGATGTGGACGATCCGCCGCTCGTACGGATTCATCAGGTCCAGGATCTCGTTTCGGCCGGAATCGGCCACCCGGCGGGCCACGTCGAGGGCGTAATCCCGCAGCGACTTTTCCTTGCGCTTTCGGAAGAATTCGCAATCCACTTGGACCTTCCGGTCGGAGATCTTGTTGAGAAGGTGCTGGATCGCCAGGAGCAAGGCCCCGTCTTTCCAGAGGAGAATTTGCCGGTCCGCGCCGCCGAAGATGACGAAGCTGATGTCTTCCTTGGTTTTGATTTCGTACGTCAGATCCAGCGGAAAGACGTTCATCAGGCGGTCCAAAAACACGGTCAGGTCGCCGTTCTTGGCGAACCGCTTGACCCGGGCCCGGATGACGACTTCCTTGCCGAGACCAAAGAGGCGCGTTTTCTCCGTGACGACCTCGTATTCGAACTCGGTCCGCGGAACCTTCAGCTTGTGTTCGGCGTGGAGGATGGCGTCTTCGAGGTTCTTCCCCTTGAACTCGGGGATTTCCTCGACCGCCGTCACGGCGTCATTTTTTTCTTGATTTTCCATGGGAGACAACCTTTTTTTTCTGCATCATCCGGTTCATCAGGGCCTGTTGGCCGATTTGAAGGACGTTGGACGTCAGCCAGTAGAGGACCAAACCGCTTTGGAAGTTCAGGAAAAAGAGGGTCATGACCACGGGCATGATCAGCATCATCCGGGCTTGGGCGGGGTCGGCCGACGTCGGGGTCATCTTCTGGCTGATAAACTGCGTCACACCCATGAGGATGGGCGTGACGTACGTGGGGTCATGGACGGAGAGATCCTTGATCCATAGGATCCAGGGACTGTGGCGAAGCTCGATGGCCACCGTCAGCATGCGGAAGAATCCCCAGAAGATGGGCAGCTGGATGAGCATCGGCAGGCAGCCGCCGGCCGGGTTCACCCCGTGCTCCTTGTAGAGCTTCATCATCTCCTCGTTCATCTGCCGGCGCTGCTCGATGTCGGTCTTGGCCTTCTTGTACTTGGCCCGCAGCGCCTTGATCTTCGGCTGAAGGTCGGCCATGCGGGCCATCGATTTGGAGCTGCTGTACGTCAAGGGGAAAAACAAGATCTTGATGAGGATCGTCAAAACGATGATGGCGAATCCCCAGTTGGGAACCACTTTGTGGATCGCCCGGAGGGAGACAAAGAGGATTTCGGTGATGAATCCGAACATTCCGTAGCGGACGACGCGCTTGGTCTCGGATCCCAGGGCGGTCAGAACTCCCATTTCCTTGGGACCGATGAAGATCGTCCGGGGGGCCGAGGCCGCCAGGAAAAAGAAGGGGGTCTTGCCGTTTTCGAAGCGGAGGAAGGACGCCGAGCCGGAGGCGGTCTCCGGAAGGAAGATCGTGGCGAAATAATTGTCGTCATAAGCCGACCACGTGAGGAAGTTGAAGACGCTCGATTCCGGCTTGTACTTCTTCTCCTCGACCCGGTAGACCTTGGTTCCGGCCAGGAAACTCGCCCCGGCTCCCGCGCCGAACCGCTGTTTCAATTCGGCTTCCGACGGATTCCCGCAGCCGGGGCCCCAGACGATCCGGACGTCGGCCGGCCGGCCGCCGCGGCGGACCGTCACGGCCGCCCCGACGTCATAGCGTCCGCCGGTGAAAGTGAATGTTTTTTCGGCCTCAAGGCCCCGTCCGTCGGCGTACCGAAAACGGAGAACGCCTTTTTCCCCGTCCTTCAAGCTCAGGTTCCCGCCCGTCGCCTCGTACAAGGCCGTGTTCAGGGGGGTCGAGCGAAGCTCCTCGATCGTCGCCCGGGACGGATCGAGCGCCTCGAGAAGGGCCAGCGGCTGGACGCCCGACGCTTCCGCGGCCGCCGGGACGAGCTCGAGAGCCTCATTATTCTCGTTCTTATGATGATGGAGCTT
>JAAZPG010000453.1 GCA_012797375.1 Acidobacteriota bacterium | reverse complement strand
TAAGGGCATTTACGAGGATTTCTCCCTGGTCCGCCGCCGGGCCCGGCGCATTTTCGTGATCGTCGCCGTCTTGTGCGGCCTGGCCCTGGCCGTCTACTGGAAAATCCAGATTCTCGATTATAAAAAGTACGAATCCCTGGCCGTGGCCAACCGGACCCGGGAAATCATCCTGCCGGCGCCCCGGGCGATTCTGACCGACCGGACCGGGGACATCATCCTGGCCGACAACCGGGCGGCTTTCAAGGCTTCCTTCATCCGGGAGAACACCCGGGACGAGGCGGCCTCCATCGCCCGCGTCGCGTCCCTCCTGGAGTTGGATCCCTCCGTCGTCGCCTCCCGCATCGAAAAATACAAGTCTTGGCCGGCCTTCCGGCCCATCGTCGTCAAGGACCGATTGACGTTCGAAGAAGTGGCCCGGATCGAGGCGCGGAAAAACGACCTGCCGGAATTGATCGTCGAGACCGAGCCGAGACGATTATACCCGCGACAGTCGTTCTGCTCCCATGTCCTCGGGTACCTGCAGGAAGCCGACGCCAACGACCTGAAGGAACGGGCCCGAGAGCTGCGGCCCGGCGACATGGTCGGAAAAATGGGAATCGAACAAGGATATGACCGTCGCATCGCCGGCCGGGAGGGACGGGTCATCGACGTCGTCGACAGCCTCGGCCGCAAGCAAAGCGAGCTGGAGCGCGTCGACCCCGTGCCTGGAAAGAAGCTGGCCCTGACGATCGATTACGATCTCCAAGCCAAGGCCGAGGAGCTCCTGGCCGGCCGGGAGGGGGCGATCGTCGTCCTGGATCCCTCGAACGGAGAGATCCTGGCTCTGGCCAGCTTCCCGACGTTCGATCCGAACAAATTCATCACCCGTTTCACGCCGGAGGAATGGCAGTCGTTCGTCAACAATCCCGACAATCCCCTTCTCAACCGCGCCTTGCAAGGGCAGTATTCGCCCGGGTCGTTGTTCAAGCCGGTCATGGGGATCGCGGCTCTCGATTCCCGAACCATCGGCCTGGAGACGACGTTTTATTGCGGCGGGGGCATCGAGATCTACGGAGCCCTCCGCCGCTGCTGGAATGAGGCCGGTCACGGCGCCCTTTCCCTGCGCGACGCGATCCGGTATTCTTGCAACGTCTTCTTCTATCAGCTCGGGCGCCGGATCCCGATCGATACCATCGCCCGGTATGCCGAGATGATGGGGCTGGGGAGGAAAACCGGCGTCGACATCCCCGGCGAAAAGGAAGGGCTGGTGCCCTCGACCCGGTGGAAAAAAACCACGCGCAACGAGGAGTGGTATCCCGGAGAGACCATTTCCGTGGCGATCGGTCAAGGGCCGCTCCAGGTGACGCCGCTGCAGATGGCCGTCTTGACCGCCCGGCTGGCCAACCGGGGGCGGGGCATTCGGCCTCATCTCGTTCTCGGCGCTTCGGAGGAGCCGCCGGGGGATTCCGCTTTGAACGTCCGGCCGGAGGTTTTCGAACAGGTGATCGAGGGGATGTGGCGGTCGGTCAACGAGGGCGGAACGGGCCAAGGAGCCCGCGTCGAGGGCTTCGCCGCCTGCGGAAAGACCGGCTCGACCCAAACGATCAGCCGGGAGACGGCCGAACGCATCGGAACCGGGGCCAAAGCCGCGAAAACGCACTCTTGGTTCACCGGGTTCGCGCCGCGCGCTCAGCCCCGGCTTGTCGTCACCGTTCTCGTCGAATACGGGGGCGGGGGAGGGGCGACGGCCGCGCCGATCGCCGGGAAATTGTTTTCTCTTTATAAATCAAACCATGATCGACCGCGTTCAACTCAAGGAAATTGACTGGGTGCTCACGGCCTTGATGGTCGCGAACACTCTCGCCGGGATCCTTCTGATCTACAGCGCCTCGGCCGACAGCGGCGGCGGATACGCCTGGAAGCAGCTTCTTTGGATGGCTGCCGGATTGATCGTCTTCTTTCTGACGATCTCCATCGATTACAAGGCCTGGATGGCCTTTGCTCCTTATATCTATGCCTTGTTTCTCCTCTTCATGGCCGGCCTGTTCCTTTTCGGGCGGACGGTCTCCGGCTCCCGCAGCTGGATCCGGATCGCCTTCATGGGAGGGCAGCCGTCGGAGCTGGCCAAAGTCGCCGTCTTGTTGATGCTGGCCCGGGTCTTCTCGGAATACCGGGCGCCCTACGCCTCGCGAGGCGTGATCGCCCTGAGCGCGGGATTGGTCGGAGTCCCCATGGGGCTGATTCTCCTGCAGCCGGATTTCGGAACGGCCATGTGTTTCCTGCCGATTCTTTTCGGCGCCCTGGTCCTGGCCGGGCTCACGAAGAAAACCGTGGCCGCGATGCTCATCGGGGCGGTGGTGCTCGGGGCGGCCGGCTGGAATTTCTTTCTCAAGGATTACCAGAAAAAGCGGATCGAGATGATGATCAATCCGGCCCAGGACCCGCGGGGGGCCGGTTATCACGTGCTCCAGTCCCAGATCGCCATCGGCTCGGGCGGGCTGACCGGGAAGGGATATTTAAAAGGCCCGCAGAGCCGGCTCCGGTTTCTTCCCGCCCGCCACACGGATTTCATCTTCGCCGTCTTGGCCGAGGATTTCGGCTTTGCCGGCGTTTTTGCGGTCTTGGCCGCCTATTTCGCCATGCTGGCCCGGATGTTCTCTTCCGTCGGACTGTCCCGCGACCGGGCCGGCATTTACATCGCGTTTTTAGCCGCCGGTTTGATTTCCTTCCAATTCCTGGTCAATGTCTTCATGATCGTGGGATGGCTCCCGATCACCGGGATTCCCATTCCGCTTCTCAGCTACGGAGGGTCGTCGCTCCTGTCGACGTATTTCGCCCTGGGGCTGGTCGTCAACGTCAAGATGCGGCGGTTCGCGAATGTTTGACCCGGAGCGCCTCTTCCCCCGGATCGAAAAACCCGGCCGCTACACCGGCGGGGAATGGAACTCCATCCGCAAGGATCCCGCCCGGACGAGCGTCGCCGTCGCCTTGGCCTTTCCCGATGTTTATGAAATCGGGATGTCGTACCCGGGGCAGAAAATCCTTTACGATATTCTCAACGCCCGGCCCGATCTTCGGGCCGAGCGTGTCTTCGCCCCGTGGCCGGACATGGAGGACGCGCTCCGGGCGTCCGGGATTCCGCTGTTTTCCCTGGAAAACCGGACGCCGCTCGACGCCTTCGACGTCGTCGGATTCTCCCTCCTGTATGAACTGAACTATTCCAATGTCCTGACGATGCTCGACCTCGGCCGGATCCCGCTTTTGGCGGCCGACCGGCCGGACGATGCCCCGCTGGTCGTCGGCGGCGGGCCGGCCGTCTTCAATCCGGAGCCGGCGGCCGCGTTTTTCGACGCCTTTCTCGCCGGCGACGGGGAGGAAGCGTTTCCGGAAATCATCGATCTGTGGATCCGCCTGAAAGCCCGGGGCGAGCGGCGGGCCGGGATCCTCCGGGCCCTGGCCGGGATTCGAGGCGTTTACGTTCCGTCCTTGTACGAGACCCGGCCGGCCGGAACTCCGCCGCTCCTCGTCGTCCGCCCGGCGTCCGGAGACGCGCCGTTTCCGGTTGAGAAACGCGTCCTCCCATCGTTTGACCGGGCGCCCTTTCCCTCCGGGATCGTCGTTCCAAACGTCCAATCGGTCTTCGACCGGATCGCCGTCGAGGTCGCCCGCGGATGTCCCCAGAAATGCCGCTTCTGCCAGGCGACCTCGCTGTACGCCCCCTACCGGCTGAGGGAAGCGGAGTCGGTGGTCGAAACGGCCCTGGACGGTGTCGTCCGAACCGGCTACGAGGACGCCTCGCTGTTCGCCCTCTCGGTGAGCGATTATCCCTATCTTTCCGAGACCGTCCGGGCGCTCATGTCCGAATTGGAGCCGCGGCGGGCCTCGCTTTCGCTCTCGGCCCTCCGGCCGCGGGGCCTTTCGGCCGGCATCGCCGGCGAAATCACGAAGGTCCGGAAAACGGGCTTCACCCTGGTGGCCGAGGCCGGGACGGACCGCCTGCGCCGGGTCATCAACAAGGACGTCAGCGATCAGGATCTTATGGAAGCCGCGGCCAACGCGTTCCGCCGAGGCTGGCGGCTCCTGAAAATCTACGTGATGATCGGCCTGCCGACGGAAACGCGGGAGGACGTGGAGGCGATCGCCGGGTTGGCCGGCCGGCTGACCCTTTTAGGCCGGGAGTTGACGGGCGGATCGCCGCAGATCAACTTGAGCGTATCCTCGTTCATTCCCAAGCCCCATACGCCGTTCCAGTGGGCGGCCATGGACGGCCCGGAAACGCTCCAGGAGAAGCAGCGGCTCCTGAAAGACCTCCTCTTCAAGCGGAGAAATGTCAAGGTCAAGACGCACCCGGTGGAGAATTCGCTGCTGGAGGCCGTGTTTTCCCGCGGAGACCGGCGGCTCGGCGGCGTTCTTCTGCGGGCCTGGCGGGCCGGGGCGCGGTTCGACAGCTGGGGCGACCGGTTCCGGTTCGACGTGTGGCG
>JAAZPG010000452.1 GCA_012797375.1 Acidobacteriota bacterium | reverse complement strand
GTTCGACGGCTCGTCCGAAACGGACATCCGGACGATCGAGCGGGGATACGTTTCGATCACCCCGCTGCGGACCGATTTGAGCTGGATTCCGGATTCCGGCGCCTCGCCGCTGCGGAAGATCTTCCGCGGAATGGAATGGGCTTGACCCGCGGCCTCAGCCCGCGGTCCCTTCCGTTTTCTTCTTGTCCCGCCGGTGCCTGAGAAATTCCCAAAGGACCGGGACGAGCGAGATCAGGATGATGGCGATGATCACCAAGCTGAAGTGTTTCTTGACGAAGGAGAGGTTGCCGAAAAAATAACCGCCGAAGCTGAACAAGCCCACCCAGGCCACTCCCCCGACGACGTTGTAGCTGAGAAACTTGCCATAGTTCATCCGGCCGATTCCGGCCACGAACGGAGCGAACGTCCGGACGATCGGCACGAACCGGGCGAGGATGATCGTCTCGGCCCCGTATTTTTCGTAAAAGCGGTGCGTCCGGTCGAGATATTCCTTGCGGAAAATCCGCGACTTCTCCTTGGTGAAGACCTTGGGGCCGATGATCTTTCCGATCCAGTAATTGGCCGTATCGCCCAGGACCGCGGCCGCGGCCAGGATGAGAAACAGCCAGCCGATCTTGAGGGATCCGGCCGCGGCGAACGCTCCGGCGGCGAAGATGAGGGAATCCCCCGGAAGGAAGGGGGTGACGACCAGGCCGGTTTCACAGAAAATCACCACAAAAAGGAGACCGTATGTCCAGCCGCCGAACATCTGGATCAAACCGTTCAGGTGCTTGTCCAGATGGAGGACGAAATCGACGGCCTGCGAGATCAATTCCATGAAGACTCCTTCGACGAAGAAAAAATCAGGCTTCTTCCCATTTGGGGGCCGTAACGCGGCGGGGACAGGACGGTTTCCGCTCCCTCGTCCGGATCGCGGCGGAATTTCCCGCCCGGCTTGGCTCGGCGGGGAGCCTGCGTTCCGGGAGGCTTTTCACCGGTTCCAGGCGCCGAACGCTTGAACGTTTTCGCTCCGGCCGCCGCCGCTTCCGCGATCCGCTTTCGCCAAATGGAAAAGAGCCGGAAAAAGATATATCCGAACGACCGCGGCCTGTCAAACGGAATCCAAGCGGCGGAATTCCGCCGGTTTCAAAGCTTAGCCAGAACGTGCGGAGAGCCGTCGATCATCCGAACGTCGATCTCGACGCCGTAAACGCCGCTCAGGCGCGCTCCGGTGATGACCTCCGCCGGCGTCCCGGCCGCGGCCACCCGGCCTTCGTGGAGGAGGACGATCCGGTCGGCCGTCACGGAGGCCGTGTTGGGATCATGAGTCGTCAAGACGACCGTCTTGCCCCGGTCCCGGAGAAAACGCAGGATCCGGAGAACGCGCCGGGTATTGGCCAGGTCCAGGTGAGAGGTCGGCTCGTCGAGGAGGAGAAGGCCGGGATCCTGGGCCAGGGCTCGGGCGATCGAGGCCAGTTGGCGCTCCCCCGTGCTGAGCGTCCGGACGGGCTTTCCAGCCTTGGATGTCAGGTCGACGACGGCCAGGGCGTCCTCGACGGCCCGGGCGTCCTCCTCATCAGCCCGGCCGAGCAGCCCGACGTATGGAGCCCGCCCGAGATGGACGTAATCGCGGACTTCCAGCTCAAAAATGGCCGGCTCGTCGGGAGCGACATGGCCGACCAGGCGGCTGCGTTCACGTCCGCTCAGGAGGCTGATCGGACGGCCTCCGATCCGGATCTCGCCTTCCTTGGGCGCGATCCACCCCAAGAGGAGGTTCAACAGCGTCGTCTTGCCGGAGCCGTTCGGTCCGACCAAGGCGGTCACCGTTCCGGGGTGGAAAGACAGGCTCACGTCGCGCAGAACGGACTCCGTCCGCCCGTTGTAGGAAAACCAGACGCCGCGGAGCTCGATCATCCGACGCCCCGGATTTTTCTTTGGAGAAGCAGGACGAGGAAAAGCAGGGTGCCCAGGAGGGACGTCAGGATGCCCAAGGGGATTTCCCCGCTCAGGGCCACCCGGGCCACGTCGTCGCAGACGAGAACGAATATTCCGCCCAGGAGGACGGAGGCCGGGAGGAGAACCCTCGTCTCCGAGCCGACGAGGCGCCGGCAGATGTGGGGGACGATCAGGCCGACCCAGGCGATCTGCCCGGCCTTGGCCACCCCGGCGGCGGTCACGGCCACGGCCGCGATCAGGACGAACAAGCGCTCGCGGCCGGGGGCGGCGCCTAAGGAAAAGGCCGTTTCGTCCCTCATGGCCAGGAGGTTCAGCCGCCACCGAACGGCCAGCATGTAAGCCAGGCCGGCGGCCGCGACGGGAAGCATTTGCAGGACGTCCCGCCCCGTGATCCCCCAAAGTCCGCCCAGCATCCAGTAAGTGATGTCGGGGAGCTGTTTTTGGGGATCGGCGATATATTTCAGAATTCCTGTTCCGGCGGCATAAAACGCTCCGACCACGATCCCGGCCAGGACGAGGTGGAGGATCTCATCCCCCACCCGGATCCGCGTCGCCAGGGCATAGCTTAAGGCGAGCCCGAGAAAAGCGAAAAGAGCCGCTCCGCCCTGGACCGCCCAGGCGTTCCCCGAGGCGAAGACGATCGCGGCCGACGCGCCGAACGCCGCCCCTTGGGAAACGCCTAAAAACCCGGCGTCGACCAAGGGATTGCGGAAAACGGTCTGAAAGACCGCCCCGGCCGCCGAGAGAGCGGCTCCGAGGACGAAGGCCGCGGCGACGCGGGGAATTCGGATATGGAAAACGAGATCCCGGGCGAGCGTATCGGTTCCGATCACCGAGGGCGGCGTCAAGACCGGACCGGGGTATCGCCCGAGCAGGACGGAGACCGCCAAGGCCGCCGCCGATAGGCCCGCCAATAGCCAGATCCGGCGGATCCGGACGCGGCGGTCGGCGGCGGAGTCCATCGCTCAGTAGCCGGTCCGGATCGACGGCAGGATCTTCGCCTCGACGTCCTCCGGGCTCAGGCCGTAAAGGTCCCGATAAAAGGACACGATCTCGGCTTTCATGTCGAGTCCGGGAAAGCGGTCGGGATGAAACGTCCGGGCCAGCCAGGTCAAGCCGAGGATCCAGCGGGGATCGGGCGTGTCCCATCCGTAGATATCGGCGGGAAAAGCCCGCATCTTGTCGCCCTGAACGGCCCGCAGCGCCCGCCACGTCTCGTCGGTTTTCAAGGCGGCGAGCGTTTTCTGCGGGTCG
>JAAZPG010000048.1 GCA_012797375.1 Acidobacteriota bacterium | reverse complement strand
GGAATCCCTCGTCTCCGCCGAGCACGAAGTGTCCGTGGACAAGGAATTCATCGCTACGGTTTTCGAGGTTCTCTATCTTGAGGACCGCCTGGATTCCTTCCGCCAGATCCTGACCTACATGAAAACCTATCTCAAGATCCTGATCAAGAAGGCGGACATCGGAAACGCCCTTTTCCTGCTGAATTCCATATCCGACTTGAGGAAAGCCCTCTTGGCTTCCTCTCCGGCCCGGGCCGAGGATCTCCTCCAAACAATCCGTCTCATCACCCAGGAGACCGACCTGGACATCATCCGGGACATCGCCCGTCCCGAACGGATCGAGGATCCCCGCCCGCTGTTCGAATTTCTCGTCTGGTTCGGGCCCCGGACCCTGCCGACGGCGATCGAGGCGTGCGAGGCGGCCGTCGATCCCCTTTGGCGCGAAGCATGCGTCGAGTATCTCCGGATTATGGTCCGCGATTGCCTTTCCGAAACCGCGGCCCAGATCCGGAACCGAAAGCCGGAGCTGATTCAAACGCTGATCACCCTCCTGGGAGACCGGGGCGATAAAAAAGCGATTCTCCATTTGGCCGACCTCGCCCGCTCGGGAAATCCCGAAATACGGCTGGAGGCGGTCCGGACGCTGGGCGGGCTGTCCCATGATCTAGCCCGGAAGCTGACGCTGGAATTCCTTCTCGATCCGGACGAGCGCATCCGGATCGAGGCCGGACAGGCCGCCCGCCTGGAATCCGACGAGAACGCCTTGGCCCGGATGATTCAAATCGTCTCGCGCAAGAACTTCCTGGCCCGAAGCTCGACCGAGCGCGGAGCGATGCTTCTGGCTCTCGGCCGGTCCAACACCGGGCCGGCGGCCAAGGCGCTTGAAACGCTCGTCCGCAAAAGACGCCTCCTGGGCGGGGAACGTCTTCGGGAAACGCGGCTTCTGGCCGTATCCGGCCTGGCGGTGATGAATATCCCCCAGGCCCGGGAGGCCTTGGCCGCCGGCGTCAAAGTATCGAACCAAGCCGTCGCCACCGCTTGCGCCCAGGCCTTGAAGCGTCGGGGCGAACGGCACCGGGAGGCGGAATGAACACGGAAAAAGAACCGGCGTTCGGCCCCCAAACCGCCTTCGAAATCATGTTCCGCTTGTACGTCGTCCTGAAGATCGCGAAAATCCATGACGCCAACAACGTCAATTTCCGGGACCAGATCCGGCATTTGATGGCGGCCATGGAGGAGCCCCTCCGCCGATACAAGCGGATCCACATCCAGATGCGGCGGAACGCTTTTTTCATCAACTACACCCGGGTTCGGATGAGTTACGCGGACTTTCACATCAACCGGACGATGCTGGCCGAGATGATCCGGCGGGAAATCGGCACGCTGACGTTTTCCGAGGGGCTCGACGCGGCCGAGCTGAACCGGTTCATCGCCTTCTTCTCGGGCTCGGATCCCCACGGCAGCTTCACCTTCGAGGAGTTTGACGAATCCTTCACGGCTCAGGGCTTCCGCCACATCCAGGCGGAAAAAGCGGAACAGCTGGATTTCAACGCGACCAGGGACAAGCAGAACCGCCTGGCCGCCCAGACGTATTTCCTGGGGATCGCCCACCTGAAGGAGATCAGCAAGGCCGAGGAGAAAGTCTCGAGCTTCCATGTCACGAAGATCTGGATCCAGACGGTCTTCAACCACCTCACCGACAACGAATCTTTCCTCTACGGTCTGACCAACATCAAGAACCACGACGAATACACCCTCAACCATTCGGTCAACGTCTGCATCCTGTCCATGGCTTTGGGCCGGCGGCTGGGTCTCAGCAACCGGGAGCTGATGGAGCTCGGGATCGGCGCGTTTCTTCACGACTTGGGGAAAATCGAAATCCCCGACGCGATCTTGAACAAGCCGGCCGCGCTGACCCCCGAGGAAAAGAAGCTGATGGACCAGCACGCCCGGTTCGGCGCCGCCCATCTCCTCCGCATCCAGGGCGACCGCGGCTTCTCGGGCCGGGCCCTGTCCATCGCCTTCGAGCACCATTACAAGGCCAACAAGGACAATTGGCCGTCTTACCGGAAAAAGGATACCATCAACCTCTTCAGCCGGATTGTTAAAATCACCGATTATTTCGACGCCATCACAACCAAGCGGGTCTACCGGCCGCGGGCGTTCACCCGGGAAGAAGCCCTGAACATCATGATCCAAAACAAGGACGAGGAATTCGATCCGCTCGTTTTCAAGGTCTTCGTGGAGATGATCGGCATCTTCCCGATCGGCTCGCTGGTGGTCCTGGACACCGGAGAAATCGGGATCGTCACCGAGGCCAATCCCCATGCCTCGATGGCCCAACGGCCTCTGGTCAAGCTGATCGCCGATCCGACCGGCCGAAAAATCGACGGGGAGGTTGTCGACTTGATGGACGTCAATCCCCGGACCCGTCGGTTCGCCCGGACGATCGTCAAAACGCTGGATCCTGAAAAATACGGCATCCGCGTGGCCGATTATTTTCTCTCCCAGGTGTCCGAGGAAGCGGCTTTTAACCGAGGACGGCCGGATTGAGGAGGCGGGCGACGTCCCGGTAAGCCTCGATCGTGCGGTCGATGTCCGCCTCCCGGTGGGCCGCGGAAACCGCCCCTCCCCCGTGGACGACATGGACGCTCCGGGTCAACAGCGCCAGCCGGAGGATCTCTTCCTTCATCCGGACGTCGGCCCGCCGGGGATCGAGCACGTCCCCCGCCTCGCGGATCTCATGCCGGACGCGGAGGAAATGGGGCATGAACAGCGAGCTTCCGGGAATGACGTCATTGCCCCGGCCGGCGCAGCGCGCGTCGATCCCCTCGGCGGCGAAGGCGTCCTCGATTCCGCGGCGGAGTCGCTCGCCCATCGCCGCGATCCGCGGATAAATTTCCGGGCCGTGTCGGGCCAAATGGCGGATCATCCTCAGACCGGCCCGCATATACTGGGGGTGGGCGGAATACGTCCCGCCCGAGAATCGGACCGCGGTCCGGCGGCCGGCCCGGGGCAGGAGACATTCGAGGATGTCCGTCTTTCCCATGACCGCGGCGACGGCATGCCCGCCCCCGATCGCTTTGCCGAATGTCGCCAGATCGGGTTCGACGCCGGCCAGGCGCCCGACTCCGGTCGGGGCGAATCGGAATCCGGAAATGATCTCGTCGAAAACGAGGACGATCCCCAGGCGCGATGTCCATTCCCGGGCCGTCTGAAGATATTCCCGGTCGGCCGGGATGAATCCTCCGGCGCCGAGATAAGGCTCCAGGATGAAACAGGCGATTTTCTCCCCCCGACGGCGGAGAAAACGGATCAGGCCTTCGGAGTCGTTGTAGCGGACGGTGTGGATCTTCTTGCTGAAGGCGGACGGAACACCCGCCGACTCGACTTTCGTAAAACCCAGGGACCGGTCGTAGGCGATCCCCTTGAGAAGAAGCGGCGAGGCGCCGTGCCAGCCGCCGCCGATCTTTAAAACCTCTTCCCGGCCGGTCCGGCCGCAGGCCAGCATGACCGCGTACATCGCGGCCAGCGTTCCGGACGTCGTGAAACGGACCTTATGGCCCTTCCAGCCGGCCTGCCGGATGAGAATCTCAGCCAGCTTGACCTGGTCTTCCCCCTCGAAGCCGGTATGCAAGGAGGGGTCGTCCGGTTCCTCTCCAGCCGGAGGATCGTCCGGAATCACGGGATTGTGGCCGAGGATGTTGGCATAATGCCCCTGCCAGTAATCGACATACACGTTCCCGTCGATGTCGACGACCTCGGGGCCGGAGGCCCGGCGGACGAAAAACGGATAGGGCGCCAGGAGCCGCAGGGAGTGGCTTCCTCCCTGGATCATGACGTTTTGGGCCCGGCGGAAGAGGCGGAAGCTTCGGGGGGTGCGTTTTTTGTAAAGGATTTCCAGACGATTCATCAACCGTTCAAGTCCGGTCATCGGCCGTGCTCCTCAAGGGAAAAAACTCTACCAAGCCCGGGACGCCCTGTCAATTTTTTTGGGGGGAGACGTCTTTTCCGGCCGGATTTCCCAAGAAAACCGTTGGCAAACCCGACTCTTATGCTATAATATGCCGCTCCAATGACCACCACGAAAAAAAAATTTAAAAACCGCGTCTGCGTCATCGGTTTGGACGGCGTCCCCTTCGGGCTGTTGGAACACCTGGCCCGGACCGGGGTCATGTCCTCGCTCGGCCGGATCATCGATGCCGGCCGTCTCCACCGGATGAAAGCCAGCCTTCCCGAGATCTCCTCGGTCAGTTGGACCAGCTTCATGACGGGGACGAATCCCGGGACCCACGGCATCTTCGGCTTCACCGACTTCAAGCCTAAATCCTACGAAATCCGTTTCCCGAACTTCAACGACGTCAAGGCCCCCGTTTTCTGGGATATCTTGGCCGAAAAAGGCGTCCGCTCGGTCGTCATCAATCAGCCCTCGACCTACCCCGCCCGGCCGATCAACGGCGTCCTGATCTCCGGTTTCGTGGCCGTGGACCTGGCCAAGGCCGTCTGGCCCCTCGAACTCAAGGACGAACTGGAACAGACGGGCTACCAAATCGACATCGATACCATCAAGTCCCGGGGGAATCCCGGCTTTCTCTGGCAGGATCTCATCAAAACCTTCATGGGACGGCAAAAGGCCCTGAACATGTTCTGGGAGACGGACTGGGATTATTTCCAGCTCGTCCTCACCGGCACGGACCGGCTGCATCATTTCTTCTGGAATGCCGGCCAGGATCCCCGCCATCCCCAGCACCAGAATTTTCTTGAGTATTACCGGCAGATCGACCGTTTGATCTCCAAAATTTACGGCGCCTTCCGGAAAACGGCGGCCGACGAGGAAAACATCTTTTTCCTGTCCGATCACGGCTTCACCGGGATCACCCAGGAGGTCTACCTCAACGCCTGGCTGGCCAAGGAAAAATACCTGAAGTTCTCCAAGCCCCAGCCGAACGGCTTCGAGGACGTATCTGCGAAAACCCGGGCCTTCGCCCTGGATCCGAACAGGATTTATTTCCATCACGCCAAGCGCTTTCCGAACGGAACGATCCGAGCCGCCGAGGCCAAGATTCTCCGGGAAGAAATCGCCCGGAAGCTCGAAAAACTCGAATTCGAGGGGAAAAAGGTCGTCCGGAAGGTTATCAACACCAAGGAGATCTATTCCGGCCCCTACGCGTCCGCCGGTCCCGATCTGATCGTCCTCTCCGAACCGGGATTCGACATGAAAGGATCGATCAAGAGGAAAGAGATCTTCGGCCGGACCCCAGGGCTCCAGGGCATGCACACCTGGGACGACGCGTTTTTCCTGGCGAAAAACGATTTCGGCCCCGACCTTCAGATTTCCGACGTGGCCAAAATCATCATGGATCGATTCTGATGTTCGGCCGGAATCCGTCCCCCCGTCCCCGTCAGGAATCCTCGCGGCCGGCTTCCCGGCGGGTCGTCCGGGCGGCTCTTTTCGCCGCCGGGCTCCTGAGCCTCGGCCTGCCGCTGGCCGCTTACATAGGGCCGGGAGCCGGCTTTGCCTTCCTGTCTTCCTTCCTGGTCCTTTTTCTGACGTTCGTCCTGGCGCTCCTGTCCCTCCTGGTCTGGCCGTTCCGGGCCCTTTGGAGACTCATCCGGGGACAGAAAGCCTACCGTCAGAGCCGGGTGGACCGGGTGGTGATCCTCGGCCTCGACGGGCTGGCTCCCGAGCTGGCCGAGAAATGGATGGCCCGGGGCAAGCTTCCGAACATGGCCCGCCTCCGGGAGGAAGGATTCTACGGCCGGCTCCGGACGACGACGCCGGCGATTTCCCCGGTCGCCTGGTCCTCGTTCATGACCGGGGCCGAGCCCTCCAAGCACAACATCTTCGATTTTTTAAGCCGCGACCCGAAAACTTATCTCCCGGACCTCTCCTCGGCCCGGATCTCCAAGCCCAAGCGGACGATCCGAATCGGCCGGTACCAGGTGCCGCTGTCCAAGCCGGTGATCCAGGGACTCCGGAGAAGTGTCCCCTTCTGGAAAATCCTCGGCGAGAAGGGCGTCATGAGCACCGTGCTCCGGGTGCCGATCACCTTTCCACCGGAGAAATTCAACGGCCACCTCCTCTCCGGGATGTGCGCCCCCGACCTCAAGGGAAGCCAGGGGACGTTCTCCTTTTTCACATCCGACCCGGCCAAGATCCAGAAAGCCGAAGGCGGCGTCTTCTTCCCCGTCGAGGTGAAGGACGGCCGCGTCGAGACGTTTCTCCCGGGACCGGAAAACACCATGCTCCGCGACCCGGCGGAGATCAAGCTCCCCCTCCGGATCACGATCGACACGGCCAAAGAAACCGCCCGGATCCAGATTCCCGGCAAAGCGTTCGCCTTGAAGAAAGGCGAGTTCTCCCCCTGGATCGGACT
>JAAZPG010000451.1 GCA_012797375.1 Acidobacteriota bacterium | reverse complement strand
TTTTCACGAAAATCAAGAATTTTCCCGAATTGGAGGTGAGTGATGACCTCGTTCATGAACTTTTCTGTGGTGACGTAGACGATCTTAACGCCGGGGTCGGCGGCGAGAGCGGCGTGGCCGATGGCGTTCATCAAATGAGTTTTTCCGAGGCCGGATCCGCCGTAGATATAGAGGGGATTGTAAACCTTGGCCGGGTTCTTGGAGACGGCGACGGCGGCCGCGTGGGCGAATTGATTACTCGACCCGACGACGAAGCTCTCGAATGAGTAGTTCGGATTGAGATTGGGGTTGAGAAGGACGCCATACCGGTTCCGCCGCTCCTCGGGCATCCCCCGCTTGAACGTCAGGGAGGCGTCGTCGAAGATGTACTTGATGTCGAACACGCGGCCGAACAGGTTCTGGGCGCTCTCGTTGATGAGCGTTGAGTAATGGAACAGGAGCCAGTCCTTGAAGTACGAGTTCGGGACTTTGACGTAGAGATCGTCCTTGTCCCGGCCGATAAACGCCGTGGGTTCAAACCACGTTTCGAAGCTCTTGGCGTCGACCTTATCTTGAAGGACCAAGAGAATCTCGTTCCAGGGATTGGTCTTTTCTTCCATTGATGCGCTCGCGGGCCGCCTGATCGTCAAAGCTTCCGTTCCGGGAACCACGGAAACGCCCGCGCCCCACTTCCGGTCGGGAATGCCCGGTCATCATAGCACCGGCCAAAACGGATTTCAAGGGGAGCGCCTCTTGCCGTTTGTCTTGCGGGCGGAAAGCCGCCCCGGTATAATCGGCCCATCCTTTCCCGAGGAGAAAAGAAATGGGCGTGTGGCTCGAAGGAAAACCCCCGGCCGACCGGGTCCGGGAATTCGTCAAGAGCGAGGCCCGGCGGCTTCGCGAGGCCACGGGCGCGGTTCCAGGGCTGACGGCCGTCCTGGTCGGGGACAACAAGTCCTCCCTGAGCTACGTCCGGACCAAGGAAAAAGCCTGCCAAGCGCTCGGCCTGAACGGGAGCGTCATTCACCTCCCGGCCGAGACGACCATGGATGCGCTTCACGACCGGATCCGGGCCTTGAACGACGACGATGCCGTCGACGGCATCCTCGTCCAGCTCCCCCTGCCGCCGCAGCTGCGGACCAACGAAGTGATCGGTTGGATCCGCCCGGACAAGGACGTCGACGGCATCCACCCGGCAAGCCTCGGCCTGCTGCTCCAAAACCAGCCGGGGCTCCGGCCGTGCACGCCGATGGGCGTTTTGGAGCTGATCAGGGAGACGGGGGCGGCGATCGAGGGCCGGGACGCGGTCATCATCGGGCGGAGCCTGATCGTCGGCAAGCCCCTGGCCGCCCTTCTGACCAATGCCAATGCCACGGTGACGATTTGCCACAGCAAGACCCGGGACCTGGCCGGGACGGCCGCCCGGGCTGATATTCTTGTGGCGGCGATGGGCAAGGCCGCTTTCGTCACCCGCGAGTTCGTCAAGCCCGGAGCCTTGGTCATCGACGTCGGAACCAGCGCGGTGTCCGACCCGGAAACGGTCCGGACGCTATTCGGCGACGATCCCCTCCGGGCCAAGGACTTGGCCGATAAGGGCTACACTTTGGTCGGCGATGTCGATCCCCGGGTCATCGACAAAGCCGGCTGGCTGACCCCGGTTCCCAAGGGCGTCGGGCCCTTGACCATCGCCATGCTGATGAAGAACACCTTGGAGGCCTTCAAGCTTCGCCGCAAGCTCGGCTGAGCGGAGGGCCCCCCGGTCCCGTCCGACATCCGCTCCGGCCCGGTTTTAAGGACACGCGCGGGGCAGGCCGCCCGCGATTCGGGACATCACGCAAGGGCCGACTGAAAAATCTCCCCCAAAGCCCCCTCCCGCTGTTTTCAAATGCAAAGGCCGGTTCATCCCTCCGCCCGATCATCCCCGGCGCCGCCACGAGCCCCCTCTTCACCTTAATGCCTATCTCACAAGGATTGGGGCCCTTGGCTAAACCGGACATTTTCACTTTACTTTTACAAACCGATGCACGTGGTTGAAACCCCGGCCCGTTTATGTTATAAAAGACACCCTTTAAATAAGTTCGAGAGAATCATCATGCCGAAAACATGCGACATTTGCGGTAAAGGTCCCGTCTTTGGAAATTCCATCAGCCATTCCCATAAGGCTTCATCGAAAAAGTGGAAGCCGAACCTCCAGCGGGTCAAGGCCCGGACGGAGGCCGGGGGGAACAAGTATATCTGGACCTGCACCCGCTGCCTGCGCTCCGGAAAAGTCCAAAAAGCGGTCTGACCGGCTCAAGCGCGGTCCACGGACACAACGCCGTCGACGCGGGCGATCTCCGTCCGGATCGCCTCCAAGTGCCCGATGTTCCTGACCTTGAGGGTCATCCGGATCTGGGCGTTTCGGTCGGCGTAAGTCGCCACTTCGGCTTTGACGATATCCGCTTCCTGGCCGGCGACGACCGCCGTCACCCGGGCGAGAACTCCGGGCCGGTCGACCGCCGAGACGACAAGCCCGGCCTTGTAGACGACCGGCTTGAGGTCTCCCCAGGAG
>JAAZPG010000450.1 GCA_012797375.1 Acidobacteriota bacterium | reverse complement strand
GCGTCCCCAGCGGACGTCGTCGGCGATGTTCACGACGGGGGAGAGAACCTGCCGGATGCCGCGCGTCCTGGCTTCCCGGGCGATGGCCGCGGCCACCCGGCCCGTCAGCTCCGGATCGAACGTCGCGGCCAAGCCGATCGCCTGGGGAAAAGCCGTGGCCCCCGGATGAACCAGCCCGTGAAGGGCTTCTTCGAAGGGAATGATCGGGATCCCGAGCCGGGTGCGGTCCCGGAAAAACCGTTGGATTTCATTGATCTTTCGGGCCGTTTCGACGGCCGATTCCGCCGCCTCGACCTGGAGGCCGAAGATCCCGTCTTTCAGGAGCTCGGTCCCGGAATCGAGCGAGCCGGGAATCATGAACAGCTGGCGGAATTTTTCCCGGGGCGTCATCCGGGCGAGGAGATCCCGTACCCTTTCCTCCACGGGGAGCCGCGGATCCTTGTAGGGCGGCCCGGCGCAAGGAAGAACGAAGCCGACGAGGCTCAAGACGGCGGCGGTGAGTCGCATGTTCCCTCTTTTTTTCCTGGTCGAGCGGGGCGCCGGCGTTCATGCTATCATACCGTCTTCGGAGGCGTCCATGGCCAAAGCGCTGGTCGTTTATTATTCCCGTACGGGAAACACGGAAAAGATGGCCGTCCGGCTCGCCGGGGCCTTGACGAAAGCCGGCCTGCCGGCCGATTTGAAAAAGGCCGGGGAGGCCGAGCCCTCCGACTTGTTGGCGTATGATCTCATCCTCATCGGATCCCCCGTGTACTACGGAACCATGGCCTGGCCGGTTAAAAAGCTCCTGGATGAAAGCGTCAAGCATCACGGGAAGCTTCGGGGCAAGGTGGGCGGCGCCTTCGCCTCCTCCGGGAATCCGTCGGGCGGGAAGGAAACCGCCGTGATCGACATCCTGAAGGCTTTGCTGATTCACGGGATGATCATCCAAGGGGATTCCAAGGGAGATCACTACGGCCCGGCCGCCGTCGGCGCGCCCGGTCCCCGCGACCTGAAAAGCCTGGATGATTACGCCGCCCGCCTGGCGGAATTGACCCGGCGCCTGTTTCCCTGACGGGCAGGGTCCGCCTTTTCTTTTACGGCCGGATGTGGTAAAAAATGAGCTCTTTGAGGATCGCGATCCAACGAAAGGAATCATCGCCATGAAAGGGACCGAACGGCGTCACTTGAAGACAGATCAGCTCGTCCACGGCATGCAAGGAGTCGTGGCTTTTTTCCGGAAATGGCGCAGCCAGATCGTCCTGGCCGGTCTTTTGATCCTCGCCCTGGGCGTCGTTTTCGCCGGCCTGCGGATCATCCGGGCCGAGCAGGCAAAAAGCCGGAGCCGGACGGTCAGCGAAATTCTGGCTCTCCGGGCCGATCTCCCCAAGGTCCCGGAAAACGCGGCTAAGCTCGAAGCCCTGGCCGGGAAAGGGAAATCCGGCCGCCTCGCTTCTCTCAGCCTGGCGACATACTGGATGGAACAAGGCCGTCCCGATAAGGCGGAAGCCGCTCTTTCCTCGATCAAGGACGCCGGCCGGGATTTCCAGTATTACCAGGTCAAAAGCCTCCAGGCCGAAATCGCCCTGGCCAAGGGCGACCTCGACGGCTCCTTGGCGATCCTGGCCAAGATCGTCGAGGAGAATCCCAAGGATTATCTCCTGGATTCCGTCCTCTTCCGCCAAGCGGAGGCGCTGGAGCTCAAGGGAAAGGAAGCCGAAGCCGTGGCCCTGTACAAAAAGCTCCAAACCGAATATCCCCAGAGCTATTACGGCTACGAAGCATCCCTCAAGGCCGTCCGGATGGAGGGAAAACCCGGAGCGGCGGCCTTGAATTCGAGCCCGAATGGGCTATAATTCATATCTCATTATACCGAGGAGGAAACCCGATGGCTTTTAAGATCACCGAAGAATGCATCAACTGCGGCGCGTGCGAGCCTGAGTGCCCTAACCAGGCCATCGCGGCCGGCGACACGATTTACGTCATTGATCCCGAGAAATGCACCGAGTGCGTCGGCAGTCATCCCGAATCGCAGTGCGCGGCCGTCTGCCCGGTCGCGGCGTGCGTCCCCGACCCCGACCATGTCGAATCGAAGGAGGCCCTTGAAGCCAAGTACAAAAAGCTTCACGGCTGATTCCCGGCCGATTGTCGATTGAAACAGGAGTGGGGTTCTCACTCCTGTTTTTTTTAAGAGGCGCATGAGTCTTTCCTCCGAGCCGGTTCCTCCGCTGTCCCCGCCGTCCGCTCCGGCCCCGGCCCGGAGGCGCTTTTCTTTTTTCGCCCAGGACCGTCCCTGGATCAATCTCCTCCTCTTCCTCCTGACGCTCGGCTCGACTTTTTTCGTCGGCCTGTCCTGGAGCCTGAATTTTCTTTACGCCCCGGCCTTTGCCGCCGACCCGGCCTTCCGGCCCCCGGCGGACGCCTTCCGGGACCCCCGGATCATTCTTTTGAGCGCGGCCTACGCAGCCGTCCTGATGGCCATCCTCCTGGCCCACGAGCTGGGCCATTATCTGGCCTGCCGGCGCTACGGCCTCTCGGCGACCCTTCCTTTTTTCATTCCGGCGCCAAGCTTGATCGGCACGCTGGGGGCGTTCATCAAGATCCGTTCCCCGATCCATTGGAAACGCCGGTTGTTCGATATCGGCGCGGCCGGGCCGCTGGCCGGTTTCGTCTTAGCGGTGCCGGCCGTCTTCGCCGGCCTGGCGATGTCCCGGATCGTTCCCTCTTTTCCCCGCGAGGAGGCGATCGTCTTTGGTGAACCGCTGCTGCTTCGCCTGGCCGGCTTGTTGTTTCTCCGGGACGCCGGCCCGGGAACGGACGTGGTCCTCCATCCGGTCGCGTTCGCCGGCTGGGTCGGGATCCTGGTCACGGCCCTCAACCTTCTGCCGTTGGGACAGCTCGACGGGGGGCATATCGCCTACGCCGTTTTCGGCTCGCGGAACCGGAGGATCTCGAACATCGTCATGGGGGCGCTTCTCGTCATGGGCTTCCTCGTTTGGGCCGGATGGCTGATCTGGTTTTTCCTTCTTCTGATCCTGGGTCTCCGGCATCCCAGGGTCATCGATGAGCATGAACCCCTGGGAACAGCCCGGACCGTCCTGGCGTTCGTCCTTTTAGCGGTCTTCCTCCTCTCCTTCATTCCCGCTCCCGTTCAGGATTATAATGTGATCCAAATGGCGAGGTCGTTATGGCCTTGAAACGGGTCGAAAATTTTCACAAATTATGTGGAAAACGTGTGAAAAAAACCGGATGCTGCGGGACCCAAGAACGGAGAATCCAAGGAGTTACGACCGTTTGCACAAGATTTCGTCATAAACGCTAATTTATTTATTATGAATGACTTATAAAACAATGGAAATCAAGGATTTGCATGATCGAAAAGCCGCGGGAGGCGAGGAAAAAATGGAAATGACTTTTCAAGGCGTCCAAGAGTCTTTTGAGAGCTTGAAAAAGCGCTTCCAGAGCGGCGAAATCTCCAAGCAAAGCTTCATCGAGGAGATCAAAAAGCTGCGTCTCAAGGACGAAAAAGGCCGGTTTTGGACCATCGGCTTTCAAACCGGCAAGTGGTATTACTTCGACGGCAAGGATTGGATCGCGGGCGATCCGCCGAGCCAAAAAGACAAGATGATCTGTGTCTTCTGCGGCTTCGAAAACGATCTCGAAACCGAGGTCTGCGCCCGCTGCGGCGGAACCAGGGGAGAGGAGCCGACTATCTGCCCGACGTGCGGCGGCCCGCTGACCAAGCCGTTCCAGACCTGCCCCCGCTGCAATCAGGAGCCCGAGGGGGTTCCGTCCCTCAAGTCGATCAAGCTGATGAAGGAAGATCCGGAAGAGGGCTTATTCATCGCGAAAAGCATCCGCTTGGGATCGGCTTTTCTCAACGGCGGTCTGTTTGGAACCGTCCTGGGCATATTCCTGGGAGCCTTCGCCGGGGCCACGGGCTCTTTCTCCGACTTTCTACCGTCCGGATTAGCGGAGCAGCAGGGAAAGCTCCTGGGCGCCGTCTTTCTCGGTCTCCTGGGCGGAGCCGCAGGCTTTGTCTTTCTCGGGGCCGTTTCTTTCCTGGCGGCGGCGGTCCTTAATTTCGTCTTCTCGGTGACGGGGGGATTGAAAATCAAAACCGGCCGTCGGCCGCCCGTCCCGGAGGGATCCCAGGAAGAGAAAACCGGCGGATCGGCCGTGGAAGCCTTGGGATTCAATTTACGGGATTGAGCCGGGCGAGAGCGTAGGCCGTCTGCCCGACCGAGATGGACTCGTCGTTAGGCGAATAGCGTCGCGGCCGGAGGACGGTGAATCCCGCTCCGGCGAGCCGCGCCTCGATGCGGCCGAGAAGCCGCCGGTTGCAAAAAACCCCTCCTCCGAGAGCAACCGTCCGCAGTCCGAGGTCCCGGCGGGCGGCCCGGGCTGTTTCGACCGCGGCCGCGGCCAAAGTTTCATGAAAGCGGGCGGAAATGACGGAGGGGGACTCGCCGCGCCGGATGCCGGCGGCGATTTCCTCGATCATCGGCCCGAAGGAGAGCGTTTTCGGGCTGCCGTCCGTCAACGTGAAAGCATACGGCCGGGCCCGCCCGGGGGCCGCTGCCGCCTCCAGCCGGACGGCCGCCTCGGCCTCGTATTCGTTGCGGAGAGGGGCCAAGCCGGCGAGAGCGGAAACGGCGTCGAACAACCGGCCGCAGCTTGACGCCGAAGGAGCATGCGTCCCGACCTCGATCATCCTCCAAACGGCCCGGAGGCGCTCCCGGTCGATCCCCCGCAGCGAGGGGATCGCCGGAACCGCCTTCATCCCGGGAGCCCAAAGATAAGAGAGAGCCATGCGCCACGGCTCGCGGGCGGCCAGGTCTCCGCCCGGCAGAGGTTTGGGCTCGAACCGGGCGTACCGCTCGAATCCCTCGTAGCCGGCGGCCAGGAATTCCCCGCCCCAGGCCCGGCCGTCCGCTCCGTATCCGTACCCGTCCCAGATGATTCCCAGGACCCGGCTTCCCGGTCCCAGGCCGTGTTCGAGAAGGACGGCCAGGACGTGGGCGTGGTGATGCTGGACGCGGAAATGGGGAAGGCCGGTCCGCTCGGCCATCCGGGTCGTGTGAAAATCGGGGTGAAGGTCGGAGACGACGCAGGCGGGCTTGACGCCGAACAGGCCGGTCAGGTGGGCGAGGGTTTCCTCGAAGTACATCCGGTTGCGGTATTCATCCAAGTCGCCCAGGAACTGGCTCGTGACGATATAGCCGTTCTTGAAGACCGAGATGGTGTTCTTGAGCTCCGCCCCCAAGGCGAGGACCGGCGGACGGCCGGAGAGCCCCTCGGGCGCGGGCTGCGGCTCCGGGACGTATCCCCGGGCCCGCCGGAGGAACACCGGCGACGTCCCGGCGACCCGGACGACCGAATCGTCCGCCCGCATGTGGATGGGGCGGTCATGGGTCAGGAGGTAATCGCACATTTCGGAAAACCCCTCGGATTCGTCCTTGATGATGGGCGCGTCTTTCGGGTTGGAGCTTGTCGCGACGATCATCTCGATCCGGTCGAGAAGGAGCACGTGGAGGGGCGTGTAAGGGAGCATGATCCCGTATTCCTTCAAACCGGGGGCGAGGCCGCGGAGCTCGATTTTTTTCCCGACGAGAACGATCGGCCGGCGGTCGG
>JAAZPG010000449.1 GCA_012797375.1 Acidobacteriota bacterium | reverse complement strand
CGAGCGTCCGTTAATTTGTCGCTTTTGGTCTTGTTCTTTCTTGTCGCCTCGGCTTTTACGCTGGGACGGATCGGGACTCATCTCCGGGAATTCCCCCTGTTGGGCAGCGACGCGGCCAATATCGCGTCTTTCGCCGCGGCCCGCGATCATCCCGCGCTGTTCGCTGACGACGCCCTTTTGAAGGATCCGAAAAATATCGCCTTTTACCGGACGCTTCACATTCCCTTGATCCGGCTCTTGTCCCGCGTGTTCGGAGATTACGGCTCCGCCTTCGCGCTGTTGCTGCTTCCGACGACGCTTCTGCATCTTGTCGGATACTATGTTTTAGGGAAGGCGGCGTTCCAAAACAAGGCGATCGCCTTGTTTTTCACCTTGGCCGCCGCGGTCCCGATCAAGATCAGCCTGGTCGAGTGGGGATTCATGCGCGATGTCGTTCCCCGCTTTCTCTTCCAAGCGCTTCTGCCTTTTGTTTTGGCCGCCTTCATCAAGCGGGGCCGGAATCCGAAATCCTGGCCCTGGATCATGGGCGGAGTGGGCGCGCTCGTCTATGTCCATCCGGTCAGCTTTCCGGCCTGGGGATCGGCGCTCGCCTTGAGCCTCTGGGTCTACACTCCGGAAATCCCGGCGCGATCGAAGATCCGGCCCTGGCTCGGGGCCGTGTTCATGATGATCTTGATCGCCGCCCCGTTCGCCGTTCATTATCTGGCCGCCACGGATTTCGGCTCTTCGAGCGGAGGGAACCAGGAAGCGGTCCGCATGATCATGGAAAAGCGCTTCGCCGCCGGTTACATGGACATCGGATCCGGATTGAGGAAAATCGCCGGGGACGCGGTTTTTTCCCACGGGCTGAATCTGGGATTGTGGATCCTGGCCGCCGCCGGAGGAATCGCCCTGGCCCTTCGCCGGAACCGGATCCGGAGCCCCCTTCCCCGGGTGATGGCCGCTTGGTGGGCGGCGATCATCGCCGTCGGCGTCTTGATTCCGGCGGCGGACCATGTCCTCTCGACCAGCCTCAACAGAACGCCTTTAGAGATCGATCTGATCCGGAGCCTGAGATATCTCTTTCCGTTGTTGCTGCTCACGGCGTTTTTCCTGTTCGCCGCGATGAGAACGGCCGCGGCGGACATCAAGCGCGCGCGTCTCCGGCCTTGGCTCAGGGCGGGAGCCGTTTTGCTGGCCGCCGGAGGGATGCTGGCCTGGATGGCCCGCTGCCGGCTCATCGAAAACCCCGAGTTCCGGCAGACCGCGCGCTGCCTGGAGTCCGGCCGGATCATCGGCCCTTTCCCCGATGAGGACCGCCTGGACCGCCGGATCGGCCTGCTCCAGGCTCTCCGCTCCCTCACTCCCCCTGGCTCGCGCATCCTGTGCTCACGAGTTGAGGATCTCGCCGTTCGATATTTTTCGCTTCGCCCGCTGGCGTTCGCCCATAAGGACGGCGGGGCCTTGAGCTACGCCAATCATGAGGAGCTTTTGACCTGGTGGCGCCGATGGCAAGGATTCGCCCGCGTGAGAAGGATCAAGGATCGCGGTTTGTACCTCGAGGCCTTGGCGGCATATGCCCGGGAAATCCGGGCGGATTATTTGATCGTGCCGGAGGCGTTCGATTCGGCGACCCGCTATCCGGACGGATGGCTCAACATCT
>JAAZPG010000448.1 GCA_012797375.1 Acidobacteriota bacterium | reverse complement strand
TCCCTCCTCAAGCCCCGCCCCGGCCGCTTCTTTCTCTACTCCTTCAGACTCCGCCACCCCCGCTTCTTCCCACTCCGCCACCTCGCCTTCCACCCCCCCTCCGACTGCCACGCCCGCCCCCGCTCCACCCAATGCCCCGCCCGGCTCCTCTCCCGGCCCTTTCCATGCCGCCATTCCCGCTCCTGCCCCCCCTCCCCTCCCTGCTCCCCCCTCCCTCCCCCAAGCCGCCGAGGGAACCGTCCGTCTCGACATCCCCATTTTAGGAATGACCTGCGCGACTTGCGCCGCGACGATTGAAAAAGCCCTCAAAAAAATTCCCGGCGTTGTCTTCGCGGCCGTCAATATCGCCACCGGCCGGGCGACCGTGATTTATCCGCCGTCCGCCGTCCCGGCGGCCGATCTCGTCGCGGCCGTCCGCGGCGCCGGCTACGATGTCGTCTCGGCCTCGGCCGAGATCGCGATCAAGAACGTCATGTGCGCCGGCTGCGCCGCGACGATCGAGCGCGCCCTTCTCCGCCGCCGCGGCGTGTTCCAGGCCGCGATGAACGTCCTTACCCTCCGGGCCCGGGTGAAGTATCTCCCGACGGAAATCGGCCTCGACGAGCTTTTTGAAGCCGTCGAGTCGGCCGGCTACCAGGTCATCCGCCCGTCCCCCGCCGACGCCGCCCTCGCCCAAGCCGACGGCCGCTCGGCCGGCGACGCGGAGCGCGAAATCCGCGAGCGCGATCTTCGCCGGCTTCGGACGAAAGTCGTGATCGGCTTCGCCCTCAGCCTCGTCATTTTTCTCGGGAGCATGGGCGGCGTCCTTCCCTTCGTTCCCGCTTTTCTCCGCGCGCCCGTCCTTCTCTGGATCCTGGCGACTCCGGTCCAGTTCGGGCTCGGGGCGGCGTTCTATCGAGGCGCGTGGGCGGCTTTCCGCAACCGCCGGGCGGACATGAACACCCTGGTGGCCGTCGGGACGTCGGCGGCCTACGTGTTCAGCGCCGTCGAGACCGCCGCCCCCTCGCTTCTGTCCGCCGGCGGCCGCGGCCAGCACGTTTATTTCGATACGTCGGCCGTCATCATCACCCTCGTTCTGTTCGGCCGCTTTCTGGAAGCCCGGGCCAAGGGGCGGGCCTCCGAGGCGATGAAGAAACTCCTCGGCCTTCAGCCTCGAACCGCCCGCGTCCTCCGCGGCGGCATCGAGACCGATATCCCGCCGTCCGCCGTCCTCCCCGGCGACCTGGTCGTCGTCCGGCCGGGGGAGCGGATCCCGGTGGACGGGCTGGTGACGAAGGGACGCTCGACGGTGGACGAATCGATGATCACCGGAGAAAGCATCCCGGTTGAAAAAGGCGAGGGCGACGAGGTCATCGGGGCGACCATGAACCGGCTTGGGAGCTTCACCTTCCGGGCGGTCAAGGTCGGACGGGAGACGGTACTGGCCCGGATCGTCCGGATGGTCGAGGAGGCCCAGGGCTCGAAAGCCCCCATCCAGCGCCTGGCCGACAGGATCGCCGGGTGGTTCGTTCCGGCGGTCATCGGCCTGGCCGTCCTGACGTTCGCCGCCTGGATGATCTTCGGTCCGGAACCGGCCTTGAAATTCGCCCTGCTCAATTTCGTTTCCGTCCTGATCATAGCCTGTCCCTGCGCCCTCGGCCTGGCCACGCCCACGGCGGTCATGGTCGGGGCGGGCAAGGGGGCCGAGTACGGCATCCTGATCCGAAACGGCGAGAGCCTCGAGACGGCGGCCAAGCTGACGACCGTCGTTTTCGACAAGACCGGAACCTTGACCGAGGGAGCCCCCGCCCTGACCGATATCATTCTCGGCGAAGGATGGACCGAAGGCGGACTCCTGGGGATCGCCGCCGCCGCCGAGAAAGGCTCGGAGCATCCGCTGGCCGAGGCCG
>JAAZPG010000447.1 GCA_012797375.1 Acidobacteriota bacterium | reverse complement strand
GAGCTTTTCCGACAACCTCTTGGGCCGGATTTTCGACGGGGCCGGCGAGCCCCGGGACGACGGCCCGCGCCTTTCGGAAAACCTCATCCCGATCGGCGGCCCCTCCGTCAATCCCAGCAAGCGGATCATCCCCCGGGAGATGATCCGGACCGGCATCCCGATGATCGACCTGTTCAACACCCTGGTTAAAAGCCAGAAGCTGCCGCTGTTTTCCGTCTCGGGCGAGCCGTACAACCCGCTCCTGGCCCGCATCGCCCTGCAGGCCGAGGTGGACGTCATCATCCTCGGCGGGATGGGCCTGACCCACGACGATTACCTCTTCTTCCGGGACGCCCTGGAGCAGGGCGGAGCCCTGGCCAAGGCCATCCTCTTCGTCCACACCGCGGCCGACCCGGTCGTCGAGTGCCTCATGGTCCCGGACTTGGCCTTGGCGGTCGCCGAGCGTTTCGCCCTCCGGGGCAAGAACGTCCTCGTCCTCCTGACCGACATGACGAATTTCGCCGACGCGATGAAGGAAATCGCCATCACCCAGGAAAAGGTGCCCTCCAACCGCGGCTATCCCGGCGACCTCTACACCCAGCTGGCCGCCCGGTACGAGAAGGCCGTCGATTTCGCCGACGCCGGCTCGATCACGATCCTGGCGGCCACGACGATGCCGGGCGACGACGTCACCCACCCGGTGCCCGACAACACGGGCTACATCACCGAGGGCCAGTTCTACCTCAAGAACGGCCGGTTCGAACCCTTCGGGTCGCTGTCCCGGCTCAAGCAGTTGGTCAACGCGAAGACGCGGCCGGACCACCGGCCGATCATGGACGGGATGATCAAGTTGTACGCGTCCTACAAGGAAACGCTGGAAAAGCGGGCCATGGGCTTCCTGATGACCTCTTGGGACCGCAAGCTCCTCCGCTACGGCGAGCTGTTCGAACGGGAGATGATGGACCTCTCGGTCAACATCCGCCTCGAGAACGCCCTGGACAAAGGCTGGCAGATCCTGGCCGCCTGTTTCGAACCCTTGGAAACAGGGCTCCGGACCGAGCTTCTCGAAAAATACTGGCCGAAAAAAACCGCCTGAGGCGCCCGCGATGGCCAAGGTCAAGATGACGAAAAACGAGCTCAAGAGGCAGCGGGACGCCCTCAAGACGTACCTCCGCTACCTGCCCACTTTGCAGATGAAGAAACAGCAGCTGCAGGTGGAGCTCCGGATCGTCGAAGCCCGCCGGCGCGAGCTCCGGACGGCCCGCGAGGAGCTCGACCGGGAATTCCGGACCTGGATCGCGGTCTTTGGAGAGTCATCCGCCCTGTGCGGCCCCGACGGCCGGCCGTTTCTCTCCGTCGCCGCCGTCCGCACGTCCCGGGGCAACGTGGCCGGGGTGGACATCCCGGTCTTCGAGGGAGCGGATTTCTCGGTCGCCGAATATGATTTCTTCACCGCCCCCCTGTGGGTGGACGCGGCCGTCGAGCGGATGAAAAAGATCCTTCTTGTCGACCTGGAGGACGACGTCCTGGCCGGGCAGGCCGGCCGGCTTGCGGCCGAGCTGCGGACGACGTCCCAGCGGGTCAACCTGTTCGAAAAGGTCAAGATCCCCGAAACGCTGGAGAATATCCGGATCATCCGGATCTCCCTCGGCGACCAGCAGATCGCCCAGGTCGTGCGGGGCAAGATCGCCCAGCGGAAAGTCATCGCCAGGACGGCCGCATGATCGCCCGGATGAAGAAGGTTTGGCTCGTTCTCCTGGAAAAGGAGAAAGCCGGGGCGCTCCGCGAGCTGCGCGATCTCGGCGTGGTCCACGTCGAATGCGTCCGGCCGTCCGGCGGGCGGTTCGAGCGCCTGGCCCGAACCCGGGACGAAGTCGCGGCCGCCCTCAACATCATTCCGGCGGAGAAACGCCTGGCGCCGGGCCGGCTGTCGATAGATGAGGCGCTCGCCCTGGCCCGCCGGATCCTGGCCGGGGAGGAGCGTGTCCGGGAAATCCAGGACGCCGGGGCCGCTCTCCAAAGGGAGATCGACCGGGCGGCGGCTTGGGGCGAATTCGACCCGGAGG
>JAAZPG010000446.1 GCA_012797375.1 Acidobacteriota bacterium | reverse complement strand
TCGTCGTCGAGGACGAGTCGGACGAATCGCACGGCCAAGCGGGTTTTCCCTCCTATGATGTCCGGAGCGGGGCGCGATTGCGGTCGACGGAGGAAAACGCCGTCCTTTTATTAGTCGCGGAGGCCCCGACCGTGAGCGCTTATGCCCGAGCCCGGGCCGCCGGCGCCCTTTTTAGTCTCGGCGGCGAAGAGCCTCCGCCGGGAGTCCGGGTGGTCGACGATTCGACCGGGAAGGATGTCCTGACCGAGGCGATGCGGGAGGGCATCCTGGGATGCCTGGCGGCCGGGGGACGGGCGGTTCTTTTCCTCAACCGCCGGGGATATGCCTCGCTTCTTTTCTGTCCCCGGTGCGGCTTCATCCCGCGATGCGGCCGGTGCGGTTCGATTCAGCCTTATCACAAAAAGGCCGACCGGCTGGTCTGCCGCTCCTGCGGCGCCGAGGACAAGCGGCCTTCTTCCTGCCCGTCCTGCCGGCATCGAGTCTTGGAGCCCCGGGGCGGGGGAGTGGAGGCTCTCGAAGAGGAGCTGGGCGGCGTTTTTCCCGGAGCTCGGATCGCCGTCTTCGACCGGGACCGGGCCCGGCGGGCCGCCGAGCGGAAGAAAATCCTCGACGCCTACGGCCGCGGCCGGCTCGATCTCCTCGTGGCCACCCAGCTTTTAGTCCGCCAGCCGGGCCTGCCGCCGGCCGATTTCGTCGGCGTTTTCAACCCTGAGTCCGGCTTGGCTTTTCCCGATTTTTTGGCCCCTGAGAGGACGTTTCAATCGCTTCTCCGGATGATCCGGTTCGCCCGAACGGGCGTCCGGCCGGGACGGGTGGTCATCCAGACCGGTTTTCCCGGGCACTACGGCATCCGGACCGCCTCCCGGGCGGATTTCGAGGCGTTTTTCTCCGAGGAAATCGAGCTTCGCCGTCTCTTCCGCCGGCCTCCATTCACGGCCTCGGCGGACGTCGTCTTGAGCGGCCGGGACGCCCGCCTGCTGGGACGACAGTCCCGGGCCCTGGCGGCGGTTTGGCGGGAAGCGGATCCGAAGGTCGAAGTCCTCGGGCCTTCGTTCGCGACGGAGCCGGGAAGACCGGGAATCAAGAAAATCCAACTGGAGCTGCGGTCGGATTCAGCCGAGGCGATCACCGCTCTTCTGGCGGCCGGGCTCGAGGATTTCGGCCGGGACGTTCAGGTCGTCCGGCACGACGGATTTATTCGCTGAACAGGATCGTGATGACGACCGTCTTGGCGATGATCTGAGGAGACGAGGTCTCGAGCTGGGCCATCACCGTGGCCGATGTATCCGAGTCGATTTCGAATTTCGTCGGGCCGGTGTAGGCGATCGAGGCGACGCCGTTCCAATCGGTGGTGACGGCCGCCCGCTGGGAGAAGTTGGGGAATTCGCCGGGCCCGTCGGCGATGGTGAAGTACACCGTCCGGTTGAAGGCCGGTTCCCCGTTTTCCGTGACGGCGGCCTCGATGGTCGAGGTCGGCCGGGCGGTCCCCGTCAAGATGACGTTGGGATTGGCCGTGAGGCTGAACGTCAGAGCGAAGGTCGAGGGTCCGACCGGCGTGGGGCTTGGGCCGGCCGTCCGCTGGCAAGCCGCGGCCAGGGCGACGAGGAGAATCAACCCGGTGATTTTGAAGGCTTGGGTTCGGGGCATGCGTATCCTCCTCATCCGTTCGCGAAATTCGCGAACCGGACCGAAATAGCTCCGGTGACCTTGACCTCGGCGCCGGTGAGGTCATGGCCGTAAAAATCCACCGTGGCCGTGGTATAGATGATTTCGGCCCGGCTTCCCCCTTGGAGAAGATCCAGGAGGGGGGGCTCCTGCTTGGCTGATTCCCGGACGATGATGAAGCCGAACTCGGTGGCAATGTTCACTTTAAGGAGAACGGTCAGGTCTCCGTCGAACGGATAGGAAACGTCGACGCCGGGCTTGTTCCGGCCGTCCGATCGCGTGTACGTGACCGTGTAATGCGTCAGCTGCACGTCGGCGTAAGGGGACGTCCCGGCGATGGGATCGGGGTCGAGCTGCCGGGCGCTTATCGTCGCGGTGGCGATGTCGGCGATAATGGATGTGTCGCCCGTGTCGGGATCCTGGAAGAGGACGTCCGAGGCGACGTAATCCGCGACTTTCCCGCTCTCGTCGAGCCCCATCAAGTTCTCGATGACGAGATAGCTCATGGACTGGGTCTTGTTTTCCAGCGGATTGCAGGCGGCCGCGGCGAGGAGGAGGGCCGATAGGGCGAGAATCCGGACCGTTTGGACGGGGGATGGAGAATAGCGCATCGTCGGCCTCCTATTTCTGGATCCTCGGGGTGATGAAGATCAGGACCTCGCGGTTCGTCCGGTTCTTGGACAGGCTCTTGAACAAGTTCCCGAGGATGGGAATTTGGTGGAGGAAGGGAACCCGTTCCCGCGTGATCGAGTCTTCCACCCTAAAAATCCCTCCGATCACCGTCGTCCCCCCGTCGGGGACCATGACCGTCGTCTTGGCGCTCTGGGTCGTGATCGAGGGAATCCCGCCGGCCGTCGTGCTGAAATCGGCCGCGTTGTTCTGGATGTCGATGGTCATGATGATCGTCCCATCGGCCGTGATCTGAGGGGTGGCCCGCAGCTCCAAGCCGGCGTTGACGTATTGAGTGGTCACGGTGAAGTTGGCTGTCGTTTGGATGGGGATCTGGCGGCCCTGGTTGATGTAAGCTTCCTTGTTGTTCTGGGCGGTCACCCGCTGGCTCGAGATGATCTTGCCGCTGCCTTCCCTCTCCAGGGCGGTGAGGGCCATGTCGATCCGGAAGGTGTCGAGAACGTTGGCCAGGGAAAACCCGGCGGCCGTGGAGAACGATGAGGCCGGCAGGTTGACGGCGTAACCGCCGAGCGGCCCGCCGAGGCCCTTGGTGACGGTTCCCTGGGGGATCAAGGCGCCGTCGGCCAGGACCTTATTGGGGAACTGGAGCGAGGTCTGGTTCCCGTAGAAAGGATCGGCGATCGCCTTGTAGCCCCATTGAATGCCCAGGTTGCGGACGAACGTGGACGTCGCCTCGACGATCCTCGTCTCGATGGTGACTTGGGGCGTGGCCGCGTCCAGGGTAGCGACGATCTCATCGATGAGATCGATTTTTTCCTGCACGTCGGAAACGATCAGGGAGTTGGTCCGGGTGTCGATGACGATGTCGCCCCGGGCCGACTTCTTGCTCTTGATGATATCGTTGACGTCCCGGGCCGTGGCGTAGGAGAGATTGTACGTCTTGGTGATGATCGGGCCGGAGGCTTCCCGGGCCGTCATCAGGGCGAGCTGGGCTTTTTCCTCGTCGGCCAGGACGTTGAGGGGGGCGATCCGGAGGACGTTGCCCTCGAGGATTCGCCCGAGCTTATTGTTTTTCAGGATCATGTCGAGAAATTGATCCCAGGGGACGTCCTCAAAGGAGACCGTCACCCGGCCCCGGACGTCCTGGTCGATGATGACGTTCAGTCCGACCCGGCCGCCCAGCCAAAGAATGACGTCGCGGAGGTCGGCGTCCTTGAACTTCGGGCTGATGAGCTCGCCGCTGTATTTCTCCACCGGATCATGGATGGTCCGGGAGGCGGCCCGCTCCTGCGGCGGGGGGGCGGTCGCGACCGGCTCTTCCTGTGCTTGGATCGGGGGCTGGACGTCCGCTTTTTCAGCCGGTTCGGGGGGCGGAACGATCGTCACCGGGATCTGCCGTTCGACCGTCCGGGTTTCCGCCTTCGGTTCCGGCTTCACGGCGGGCGGGGCGGCCGGGGGATCGGCCTTCGGCTCGACTTTCGCCGGCGCGGGGCTGACGACCGGGGCGGGAACCTCGGCCTTGGGCTCGGCTTTCGGCCCGGATTTCTCCTGAATCGGGGAGGCCGGGACCGAGACCGCGACCGGATTTTTCGCTTCGGTCGGGACGGGAGCGGGCGCCGCCGCGGACGGC
>JAAZPG010000445.1 GCA_012797375.1 Acidobacteriota bacterium | reverse complement strand
TTTGAAAGAAATTCGTCTGCAGGCCCTTGACCCGGACCCGGTCGTCGAGCTGGAGGATGCCCTTCTCGATGAAGACCTCGGCTTCCCTGGTCGCCGGATTGTACCGGACGACCCGTCCTATGCGGCTCTCCCCCTCCTCGACGGCTTGTTCCCTCAGGACTTCTTGGACCGCGGTCTGAACGGCGGAGTCGTAGACGTCGAGCGCCAGAGAGATCCTCGTCGTCTCGTTGGCCAGGATGCCGATCAGCTCGCTCGAGTTGAAATCGCCCTCGGGAGTCGTGACGCCGAACTGGTAGATTCCCTTGCTCAGGTTTTCCAAGCGGAAATAGCCCTGGGCGTCGGTCGGATCGGCGGCCGAGACGGCCCCGCTGGTGATGTTCTTCAAGCGGACGACCGCGCCGGCGACGGGCGTTTTGCCGTCCCGGGCGAAGATGTTCCCGACAAGATGACCCCGCTCGACCGTCTGAGCGGCGGCCGCGCCGACGGTCCAGGCGACGATAAAAAAAAGAAAAACGCACTTTTTAAGGGACTTTCCTGCTTTCATTGCTTCCTCCCAAACCTTAGCATTTAAATTATATGTACGAAATTTTTCAATTGTCAAGCGCGGTCAGAATTATTCAGCCGGGATCAGGATCATCTTGATCGGCCGGCAGAAGCGGTTGAGGGGCGTGATATTCAAAGTATTTCGACCTAAAGCCGCCGGAAACTCGAGGTCGATGACGCTTGAGGAAATGAAGTCCTCAAAAAGAACTTTTCCGTTGATCACGATCGAAAGAAGGATCGACGGACCGGCGGCCGCGTCGGAAAATTCCAGTTCAAGGCGATATATCTTTTCGTCAAGAACAAGTACCTTTGAAAAAGCCTCCCCCGCCGTCCATATCGAATCTCCCAGCCAGGTTTCTCGGGGGGTCAAACCGGCCTCGATCTGTTTTTGAAGGTCGATGATGTCCCGGGCCATGTTCAGGCGTTCATAATTGCGGCGTAACTTGATCCGCACGACCGCCGCCTCGGCTCCCCATTCGAGAGCCTTCTCATAATAGGCGTTTGATTCATACAGGTCGTCGAGCCTTTGACAGGCGTCGCCGGCCAGCTCGTACATCCGGCCGATCCAAGGGCGCCGCTCGTCGGGAACGACCAAAAGGTTTTGCCGGAGGGTCTGCCCGGTCTGGACGACCTCCCGGAAGCGGTTCTGCTTAAAGGCCAACTCCATCGAAACGCCCAGTCGCTCGATATCGAGCAGCCCCGACCGGGACCGGTCCTCGACCATCTCCCGGGATTTGAACAGGGATTCCAGCTCGGCGGCCGCGCCGACGCCGTCCTCGGCATCCAGGGCCTTCCGAAAATCATCGTGAACCGCCCGCAGATCCGCCCCGGCCGCCAGCCGGCTCTTCAGGATTCCGAGATGGACCGCCTTCGCCAGCTTGCCGTATTCCTCGGCCGGAACGGGCTCCGTTTTCGGCGAGAGCCGCTGGTAGAACCGGATGCCTTCGAGAAGCGTCCGGGCGGCCCGGTAGTGCTGGATCGATTCGTCCGGCCTCGGCGCATGGGAGGCGATGAGGCCGGCCTGGGCTTCCCGGACGGCCCTCCGGAAGTCGAGGTGCTCGGCCTCGGCCAGGAAGCCGAGGCGCGCCGCCGGGAAGATCCCCTTTCCCCCCAGGAATCCGGCCGCCCGGCGCAAAACGTCCGATTCCGGGGGAAGGATCTCTTCCAGGACCGCCGTGTCCCGGACGTTGATTTCCCAAAGGCTGAGAATAAGATCGAGCCGCTCCTCCCGCCCCGGCCCCCCGGCGGAAAGAAGCGACCGGGGGATGTCCTCGACGAACCGGCGTTCCCCGGGGGAAAGGGAGGGCCACCGAGCCAAGAGGATTTTTCCCACCTCGAAATTGATCAACGTGTCCACGCCCGAAAGGGCGGCCGCCTTGCGGTATTCGTCGAAGTAGCGCTCGGCCGCCGGGAAATCGAGGGCGTTGAGATACTGGAGCAGCTGACCGAAATCGAAATGGGCCGTCGGGGAAAAGGGATGGAGGTCGAGCGAACGAACATAATTTCGGTAGGCGAGACGGAAGTCGGCATCCCGCTCTTCGACCTCGCCCAGGCGGCCGACGCCGCTTTTAAAAAGGGCGTTGGCCCGGGCGTGATACAACCCGTCGTTCAGCCAGGGGAAGCGGCCTCCGGTTTCCCCGGCAGCCGTTCCCTCCCCCAAGGCCGCGTTCCTCGCCCGGCCGGCCGCTCTCTCGCCGAGGTAAACGTACAGGCAGAGCGCGGCCGCCAGCAGGAGGCCGAATCCCCGTCCAAGGCGCTTGATCATGTCAGGTTTTCCGGTGATAGGCCGTCTTCATCGTCAGGGCGAGGATGACGGAAAAGGTCAGGGCGTTGGCCGGGATCTGGAGGTTGAAATCCGTCATGCTGTGCGTCAGAATGGCCGCCGCGGAGGCCAGGCCGCCGAGAGCCAGCCCCTTGAGCTCGGGATGACGCCGGGTCATCCACATCCGGAAGGTCTTGAACAGGAGCAAGCCCGCGACGAAGGCCAGAAGGCCGAAGCCGAGGACGCCCAGCTCGCTGAGGAATTCCAGGTAATCATTGTGGGCGTGGACGAGCGCATACTCCATGCCCGTCGTGTCGTAGGCTTGGTAGACGCCGCCGAACGCGCCGAAGCCGACACCGAAGAGGGGGAACTGACCGATCATCGTCATGACCCCCCCCCAGTAGCGGGGCCGGCCGTCCTGTAAAAGCTTGTCCAGGGCGAATCGCCCGATCATGGTTTCCAGGCCGACATACAGGCCGAAGCCGAGGACCGCCGCGGCCGCGACCCCGATGACGCGGCGGACCCAGGCTTGGTGGACCAAGACATGACCGAAATATTGGGCCGTCAAGACCAGCATCAGGCCGAAGGAGAACAGCAGGATGACGAATCCCGAGCGGGAATTGGAGAGGAAGAGGGCGGCGGCCATGACCACGAGGCCGATCCCGAGAAAAAGATTCAAGCCCAGCCCCCGGTTGAGGAACCGGGCGAACCGCGTCCGGAACGGCGTTCCGGGCTCGCCGAAGAGATCGAGACGCGAGACGATCAGCCCCAAGGCCAGGGGGATCATCATTTCGAGATACCCGGCGTAATGGTTTCGGTTGACGAACGTCCCGGTGGCCGAATCCAGGTTGTGCTCCTTCGCGTAGAACAGGAGCCGGGGATGGCTCCGGTAAAGCTCGAACAGCCCGTACAACGCCTCGAACACGCCGACCCCGACCAGCGTCACCATGATCCGGCGGATCTGTTTCCGGTGGGTCACGGTTCGAACGACCAGGACGCCGATCAGGATGTACGCCAGCAATTCCAGGGACGCGGCCAGGGTGTAACCCGGCAGGAGCGAAAGCGTCCCCATCCCCGTCCGGGCCGAGACCGGGACGTATTCGGCCCGCAGGGCGGCCGTTCGGGGCGAGAGGATCCGGACGACCGCGTCCGGCAGGGGGAGCATTTGAAAGGCCAGGAAAATCCCCAAGCCCAGAAACGCCGGCCGCAGGGGACGCATGTCCGAAATCAGCTTGGGGCTCGCGCGGGGCTTGCGCTCGAGGCTCAGGTAGACGGCGAACAGGGCGAAGGCGGCGATTTCAATGACCAGGACCGACCACGGCGCGACCGAGGCGATGGGCAGCGGCGCCCAGGCCAGAAGAGCCAGGAGCCCGACTTCGAGAATCCTGCGTCCGCGGCGGTCCCGGAGACTGAGGCCGTTTTGGTCGTACTCGTCGGGCCCGGCTTCCCGAGGCTCTCCCCGGAAGCCGAATCTCCGGATTCTTACGATCCACATCGGGCGCGTCAGTCCTTTTTCTCCGTCTTTTTCTGACGGACGACCTCATCCACGCCCGCGTCCTGGTAGTACTCGTACTGGAAATACGGGGTCATGAAATCGCCCTTCTTCATCTCGGCGTCGTTGAAAATCACGCCGGCGATCCGGGCCTTGGCCTTGGCCAGCTGGTCGATCGCCCGCAGAAGCGGCTTCCGGGTCGTCTTCCCGGTTTTCAGGACGAGAATCGTCATGTCGGCCATGGCCGCGACGATGACCGGATCGACGACGGCCAGGACCGGGGGAAGGTCGACCAGGATGATCTCGTAGCTTTCGCGGACGATGGACAGAAGCTCTTTCATTTTTTTGGAATTCAGTAGCTCGGCCGGATTCGGCGGATGAGGACCGCTCGGGAGGAGGGAGAAATGGGCGATCGGCGTTTTCTGGACGGCTTCGGCCAGATCGACCCGGCCGGTCAAAACATCGCTCAGGCCGACGGCGTTCCGGACCTGGAAGATCTTGTGGAGGCGGGGCTTGCGCAGGTCGGCGTCGACGGCCAGGACGCGTTCGCCCATCTGGGCGAACGAGATCGCGATGTTGGCGATGGTCGCCGACTTGCCCTCCTGCGGCTGGGTGCTGGTGAAAGCGATCACCCGCTGGTCGCTGTCGATCCTCGAGAAAAGAATCGACGTCCGGACGTTCCGATAATCCTCGGCGATCGAGATTTTCGGGAAGAGATGGTTGATGAGCTCGATCTCCGAAATCCGGGCCGCCTCGAGGCTTTGGGATCCGGCGTCTCCGTAGGCTGCGGCATAAACCCCCTTGCCGCCGGTGTCCCGGGGCGAAAAATGGGGGATCAAGCCCAGCGAGGGAAGCCCGGTCAGCTTGTCCAGATCCTCCGGATTCTTGATCGTGTTGTCGAGGAAATGGGCGGCGAAGGCCAAGCCGACGCCCAGCAGGAGTCCCAGGAGAAAGGCGACGATGAGGTTGCGCTTGACGTTCGGCGACGACGGCTCGTCGGGGACGAGGGCCCGGTCGACGATCTTGATGTTGCTCGTCTTGAGGCCGCTCAGCATGGTCGAGACTTGGGTCGTCTTCTGCTGGGCGGTGAGGGTCGAGATCAGGGTTCGGAGGCTCTCGACCTCGGTGTTCAAGCCGGCATAGAAAAGGGAGTCGTTGTTCTGCCGGGTCACTTCGGACCGCTTGGATTCCAGCATGTCCCGCAGCCGGTTCTCGTTGCCGAGGGCCTGGGAATACTCGGAGTAGGCCAGGTCGACGGCCTTCTTGATTTCCGTCTTCAACTGGCTTTCGAGCGTGTCGACCTTGACCTTGAGCTGGATCATCTCCGGATGGCTGGGCGTGTACGTGGTCGCGATCTTTTCCTCGTACTCCGACTTCGCCTGGTAATAATTCGTCCGGAGGGCTTGGATCGTCGGATCGCTGACGTTCTGGGGAAGGGAATCCACCCGGAGCTTTTGGAGCTCCTGGTACTTGGCCTGGGCGGCGATCCGGGCGACCTGGGCGCTGGAATAGGCGCCGGCCGCCGAGGCGTATTGGGAGGCCGTGTTGGAATCCTTGTCCGACAGCGGCAGGATTTTCTTCTCCTCGGAATACCGCTGCAGCTGGCGTTCCTTGGCGTCCAGGTCCTGCCGGAGCTGGGCGATGGTCTCGGTGAGGAAATCCGACGTCTGCTGGGTCGC
>JAAZPG010000444.1 GCA_012797375.1 Acidobacteriota bacterium | reverse complement strand
CTCCCCACCCCAGAGGTATGCCGCCGGGTCACCGGCGACGATCGAGACGACCCGCCGTGGGGCCCCGTCGGCCTTGACCCGCTCGACGGCCGCCCGGCAGAAGGACAACGTCCGGATCTTCCCCGGCGCGCGGCCCCGGCCGGGGCGGAGGGCAAACGCCGCCTCCAGGCCCTCCAAGACCGTTTCGAGGGGGATCCCGGCGGATTCCCAGGCTTCGATCAAGCAGATGTCGGCCGGGGAAAGCGAAAACGGCGCTCCCCGCAGGGCGATGAAACGGTCGGCGATGCCGCGGAAATACCGCTCCCGGAATCCGGCTGCGCTCGGCTCGTCGCTCATCCCTCGATCACGACCTTCACGGCTCGGACGGCCGGGCCCTCTGCCGTTCGAAGATGATCCGAAGCCCTTCCAGGACGAGATTCGGCTCGCCGGCGTCGATGGCCGGAACTTCAGCCGCGATTTCTTCGCCGAATCCGCCGGTGGCCACGACTTTTGTTTTCTCCCCGAGCTCTTTCCGCAGCCCGTCGATGATAGTCTGCGTCAGGCCGATGTAGCCGTAATAAAGGCCCGACTGCATGCTGCCCACGGTCGTTTTCCCGATGATCCGGTCCGGCTTGCGGATTTCAATCCGGGGAAGCCGGGCCGTCTTGAGATAGAGGGCTTCGGCCGAGATCAGGATTCCGGGAGCGATCGCCCCGCCCAGGTATTCGCCCTTGGCCGAGACGGCGTCGAATGTTGTAGCCGTGCCGAAATCGACGACGATGCACGGACCGCCGTATTTCTCGTAGGCGGCGACGGCCGCCGAGATGCGGTCCGCGCCGACCTCGGCCGGGGCATCGTAGAGGATGGGCATGCCCGTGCGCAGCCCCGGCCCGACAACGAACGGCCTGACGCCGAACAACGACCCGCAGAGCTTCTGGAAAACCGGGGTCAGGGGCGGCACAACGCACGAAATGATCGCCGCCTTGACGGCGGCCGGATCGATCCCGGCCATGCGAAGGAGATTGAGGAGGATGACGCCGTATTCGTCGCTGGTTTGATCCCGATCCGACCGGAGACGCCATTCCCGGACGAGCTTCCGGCTTTCGAAAACGCCGAAAGCCACCGAGGTGTTGCCAATATCGCAGGCCAATAGCATTGTTTTTCTCCTCGCCCGGATCCGGGGGTTCCGGACCTGATTTGAAGGCGGTCCTTTTTCCGATTATACTCCAAATGACTCGCCGGAAGGGGCCCGGTCGAGGCCGAACGAAACGATTTCGGCCGAGACAAACCGCCTCGTCCCCCCGGCCGTTCTCACCCGGATGGCCCCGTCGATATCCAGCCCCTCGAACAATCCGGCAACGTCCCCCGACGCCGTTCGAAGCCGGATCGCTTCCCCCGGCCCGGCTTCGGCGTGGAGAAGAAAGGCGTCCACCACGTCCTCCGGCCGCTTTTCGAAGAGAGGCGCGACCGCTCCCTCGAGCTCCTCCAGGAACGCGGCGAGGACGTCTTCCCGGTCGATGATTCTCCCCGCGGCCAGGCGGAGGGATCCGGCCCGGGCCCGCCATTCCTCCGGGAAATCGCTTTCGTCTTGACTGAGGTTAAGGCCGAGGCCGACGATCGCGTAGCGCGAACGAAATCCGGACAATCCGCTTTCGCAGAGGATTCCGCCGAGCTTCCTCCCTTGCCAGACGATGTCGTTCGGCCAGCGCACTTTCGCCGGAATCCCCGCCGTCCGCTCCACGGACCGGCGGGCGGCCAGGCCGGCGGCCAGGGGCAGAAGCGAAAGCGCGGCGTCCGTCCCGGGACGCAGGACGACGGAGACATACAATCCCGCCCCCCGGGGGGAAAACCAGGAGCGGCCCTTGGTCCCCCGTCCTCCGGTCTGTTCCCGGGCGACGACGACCGTCCCGGCCGGAGCGCCCTCGCGGGCGCGTTTCCGGGCCTCATCATTCGTCGAAACACACGTGTCCAGGAAGCAGACCGAGTCATTCATGGGGATGCGTTCACCGCTTGCCGTCGACGGCCTTGAGCTCCTCGACCAGGACCTTCTTGAACTCGGCCGAAACGATGTCCCGGGCCCGTTCCTCCATTTCGGCCTGGTTGCGAAGAATTTCCTGCCGGATCACGTCCCGGATTTTCCGCTCGACGTCGTCGGTCCACTCGGGCAGGTTCCCCGAGTCCGGAGTGACCGGGCCGGATGCGACCGAGGCGGTCTCGGGAAGACTCTGCGGCTCGAGAAAGGGATCCTCGGGAAGCGAGGGCAGCTCTTTTTTGCGATCGATCGCCGTCCGGATCCGGCTCAAAAGAGTTTCCCCGTCAAACGGCTTCCGGATCAAGCCGTCGTGCCGGATGACGGACAGCTTGGCCACGTCGACGGCCTCGAAGGCGCCCGGCAGAAGGAAAAGGGCCGTCGTCCGGTAGACCGGTTGGGAACAGAGAAAGGCGGCCACATCGTATCCGTCCATGCCGGGGAGGGAAAGAGCGACAAGGACGGCGTCGGGGAAGAATTCGGGAAGGATCCGGATCGCGGCCAGGCCGTCGGGCGCGGTCCGGACTTCAAATTCCGCTCCGGGCAGGGCCGTTTCCACGGCCTTGCGGACCACGGGGGAAGCGTCGGCCAGGAGGATTTTCATGCTCATTTCAATAATCAACCCGGATCGAATCCGGGCCCAGGAGCGTTTCAAGAGAAGTCAGCAGGTCGTCCGTGGGCGTCACACCTTTCAGCTCGGGGCTTTGGAGGACCACCCGGTGACCCGACGGCGTTTCCAATTCGAACACGGCCGGGCATTCGCCGGGCGATTTCTCCAGCACTTCCCGCATGTCTTGGAGAACGGCCTCGTTCAGGGGGCGGGCGGGCAGCCGGACGACGAACTTCTTGGCCAGCTTCTGGGCGGCCTCCTCCAGGGGCAGGATGTGGGACAGGTAAATCTTGTGGGTTTCGCCGTCGAGCTGGTAATGGCCCTTGATCCAGACGAGGCTTCCCTCCTGGAGAACATGGTAATAGCGCTTGTAGGGTTCGGCGTAGACGACGACCTCCACCCGCCCGGTCAAGTCCTCCAGCTGGAAGACGGCCATCCGTTCGTCCTTCTTCGTTTTCTTCATCTGGAAATCGGCGATCACGCCGGCCACCCGGATCTCCTCGGGGATATCGGCTTCCTCTTCGAAAGACGCCGTCGAGTGGGACGTCAGACGGGGGAGGATGCGCCGGTAATGGGAAAGGGGATGGCCGCTGATGTAGAAGCCCAAGGCTTCCTTTTCGTAGGACCACTTGAGCATCTCGTCCCACTCCGAAATCGCGGCGATTTCGGCCGGAATCTCCGGAGGGGCGAGCGCGTCTCTTCCGAACAACAGGGATTGGGTTGATTCCCGGATTTTCTGCATCTCCCGGTTGTAGTCGATCAGGTTGTCGATCAGGCGGAAGCTTCGGGCCCGGGGGAGTCCGAACGAATCGAAAGCGCCCGCCTTGATCAGGCTCTCCAGGACCTTCCGGTTGATGATCCGCCCGTCGGCGTGGCCGACGACGTCGAAAATCGTCTGGAACGGGCCGCGCTCCCTCCGAACGGCGATCAGCGCCCGGGCGGCCGTCTCGCCGACGTTCTTGACCGCGGCCAGGCCGAAGCGGACGGCCCGGTCCTCGACGATGAAATCGAAATCGCTCTTGTTGATGTCCGGCGGCCGGACCTCGAGGCCGAGGACCTGGCACTCGGCGACGTACTTGACGATCTGGGAGGTCGCCCCGCGCTCCGCCTCGGACGTCATCAGCGCGGCCATGAAATGCGTCGGGTGATGCGCCTTGAGATAGGCCGTTTGATAGGCCAGGGCGGCATAGGCGGCACTGTGCGATTTGTTGAATCCGTATTCGGCGAACTTGGCGATCTGGTCGAAGATTTTCGCGGCTTTCGAGGCCGAAATGGCGCCCTTCCGTTTCGCCCCGTCCAGGAAATTCTGCTTCTGGGCGGTCATGATCTCGGCCTTCTTCTTGCCCATGGCCTTGCGCAGAAGATCGGCCTTGCTCAAAGAAAAACCGGCCAGCTCGACCGCGATCCGCATCACCTGCTCCTGGTAGATGATCAGGCCGCGGGTTTCCTCGAGAATCGGCTTGAGCTCGGGAATGTCATAGACAATCTTCTCGGGATGGAATTTCCGCTCGATGAAGTCATTGGCCATCCCGCTCTTCAGGGGCCCCGGCCGGTAGAGGGCATTCAGGGCGATCAAGTCGCGGAACGCCTCCGGCTTGTAGCTCCGCAGGAGCGCTTTCATCCCTTGGGATTCGAACTGGAAGACCCCGTCGGTGTTGCCGGCCTTGAAAAGATCGAATGTCGGCCCGTCATCCAGGGGCAGGGCGTCCACGTCCGGGGCCGTCCCGAAGTCCTTGGCGATCAGGTTCTGGGCGTCGCGGATAACGGTCAGGTTGCGGAGGCCCAGGAGATCCATTTTGAGGAGGCCGATCGCCTCGATTTCGCTCATGGCGAACTGGGTCGTCACCTCGCCCTTGACCGACTGGTACAAGGGAAGAAATTCAGTCAGCGGCCGCGGGGTGATGACCAGTCCGGCGGCGTGAATCGACGGGTGGCGGACCTGGCCCTCGACCTTCTCGGCGATGTCCAGAAGGGCTTTGATCCGAGGATTCCTCTCGACGTATTCCTGGAGCGGGCCCGCGTCCTGGACGGCCGAGGCGATCTTGACGTCCGGACCGAGAGGAACCATCTTGGCCACTTTATCGACTTCGCTCAGGGGGACTTCCAGGACGCGTCCCACGTCTCGGATGGCCGCCCGGGCGGCCATCGTCCCGAAGGTGATGATCTGGCTGACGTTCTCCTGCCCGTATTTCTCGGTGACATAGGAAATCATTTCCGCCCGGCGGCGGGCGCAGAAGTCCATATCGATGTCCGGCAGGCTGATTCGTTCAGGATTGAGAAACCGCTCGAAAAGAAGATCGTACTCGAGAGGGTCGATGTCGGTGATCTGAAGGCAGTAGGCGAGCAGCGAGCCGGCGGCCGAGCCGCGCCCCGGACCGACCGGAATGTTCCGGGACCGGGCCGTCCGGAGAAGGTCCCAGACGATGAGGAAATATCCTTCGAACTGCATCTGCTTGACCAGCTGGATTTCCCTCTCCAGACGATCCTTGTAGGCGTCAAGGTCATGGACAAGCTTGCCCTTGGCCCGCAGATCGCGGAGTTTGTCGGCCCGCTCGGAAAATCCCGCCCACACGACTTCCTCAAAGTAATCCCGGAGCGACTTCCCTTCCGGCGGCTCGAACCGAGGCAGGAAATACGTTCCCTTGGGAAATTCGAAATCGCACCGGGCGGCGACGTGAAAAGTGTTGTCGAGAGCCTCGGGGATTTCGCCGAACAGCCGCTCCATCTCCGCCGGCGGCTTGAAATAGAACTCCGCCGAGCCGAACTTGATCCGGTCGGTATCGCTGATCTTCTTATTCGTCTGGATGCAAAGAAGGACGTCGTGGCCGGCCGCGTCGGCTTTGCCGAGGAAATGGATGTCGTTGGTGGCGACAAGCGGCAGGCCGAGCCGGCGGGCCAGGCCGACGAGCTTGGGATTGACCTCCCGCTGCGGCTCGAGGCCGTGATCCATGAGCTCGATATAGAAATTCCCCGGCCCGAAGATCTCGGCATAGCTTTCGGCCGCCCGAAGAGCCGCCTCCTCCCGGCCTTGACCGAAGAGATAGGCGATCTCGCCGCGCAGGCAGGCGGAAAACCCGATCAGTCCCTTGCTGTGGGCGGCCAGGAGCTCCTTGTCGATCCGGGGACGGTAATAGAATCCCTCCAAGTAGGCCTTGGACAACAGGACGCAGAGGTTCTTGTAGCCGGTCTCGTTCTCGACCAGGAGCAAGAGATGATAGTGGGCCGGCTCGCCGTCGCGGAGCTCGCGGTCACGGCGGCTCCGCGGGGCGATATAGGCCTCGCAGCCGAAAATCGGCTTGACGCCTTTGTCTTTGGCGATTCTCTGGAACTTGACCGCTCCGAAGAGGTTGCCGTGATCGGTCAGGGCCACGGCCGGCATCTTGTGGTCGACGGCGGCCTGGACCAAGGCGTCCAGGCGGACGGCGCCGTCCAGGATGCTGTATTCCGAGTGGTTGTGAAGATGGATGAAGCCGGGGGCCATGGATTCATTCCCATTCGATCGTGCCGGGCGGCTTGCTGGTGACGTCGAAGACCACCCGGTTGACCCCGGCCACCTCGTTGACGATCCGGTTCGAGATCCGGGCCAGAAGGCCGGGGGACGCCGGGAACCAGTCGGCCGTCATCCCGTCCACGCTTTGGACCAGCCGGATGACGACGACCCGCTGATAAGTCCGCCGATCACCCATGACTCCGACGCTTCGGACGGGCAGCAGCACGGCGAAGGCCTGCCACAGGCGGTCGTAGATCCCGGCCGCCCGGACTTCCCTAACGACGATGTCGTCGGCCTCGCGGACGATCCGCAAGGATTCCTCGTTGACCGGGCCGACGATCCGGACGGCCAGGCCGGGGCCCGGGAACGGATGCTGGGCGACGAAGGCCCGGTCGGCTCCCAGCTCCACGGCCACGGCCCGGACTTCGTCCTTGAAAAGTTCCCGGAGAGGCTCGACCAGGACGAAGCCGTGCGATTTCGGCAGGCCGCCGACGTTGTGATGGGACTTGATGACGGCCGAGGGCCCCTGGACGGGACGGCTCTCGATCACGTCGGGATAAATCGTCCCCTGGGCCAAGAACTTCGCCCCGCCCAGGCGGCGGGCCTCCTCCCGGAAAACCTTGATGAACAAGCCGCCGATGATCTTCCTTTTCCGCTCCGGGTCGGAGACGCCGCCCAGTGCTTTGACGAAGGCCGCGGCCGCGTCCACGCCGACGACGTCCAAGTCGAGCTTGACCCGGAACATCTCCATGAGGCCGGCATACTGGCCCTCCCGGAGCAGGCCGTTGTCGACGAAGACGCAAGTCAGGCGTTTTCCGACGGCCCGGTGAACCAGGAGGGCCGTCACCAGCGAATCCACGCCGCCCGAAAGCCCGCAGAGAACGCGGCCCCTGCCGACCGTCTTCCGGATCTCCTCGGTCTTGCGCTCGATAAACGATCCCATATTCCAGTCGGGGATCAGGCCGGCGATCTTGAAGAGGAAATTAGCTAGAAGCTTCCGGCCTTCCTTGGTGTGGATGACCTCGGGATGGAACTGGACGCCGTAGAAATCGCGCCGCGGGTCTTCGATCACTCCGGCCCGCGTGTTCCCCGTCCGGCCGGAGACGCGGAAGCCCGGCGGGAGCTTTTCGACCTTGTCGCCGTGGCTCATCCAAACCTGTTCGCCGTCTTTGAGGCCGGACAGCAGCCCGCTCCGGCGGACGAGACGGAGAGCGGCGAAGCCGTATTCACGCCGGGGAGACGGGACGACCCGGCCGCCCAGAAGATGGGCCATGAGCTGCAGTCCGTAACAGATGCCGAGGATAGGAACGCCGAGGGTGAAGATCTCGGGGGAGATCGTCGGAGCCCCTTTCCCATAAACGCTTTGCGGTCCGCCCGAAAGGATAAGCCCCTGCGGCCGGGCGGCCCGGATCGCCTCGACCGGGGCCGTCGGAGGCCAGATTTCGGAGTACACGCCCAGCTCCCGCACCTTGCGGGCGATGAGCTGGGTATACTGCGACCCGAAATCAATCACCAGGATTTTATTCACGAAGCGATTGTATCACCCGCGGCCCGGGGCCTCAAGGGCGAAAGCGGCGGGTTCGCGGCATGTCCGAGAACGGAGTCCGCGCGCCCCTCCCGGGGAACGCGGTATGCTATAATATCGTTTCCATTTCATTCGGAGAGTCGCCATGAGCTTTGAAGAACTGTCCCGCGAGCTCGCGGTTCAAACCGACACGAAGATCGTTCTCTTCGTCATCGACGGCCTGGGCGGGCTGCCGCGAAACGGACGGACCGAGCTGGAAACGGCGGCCGCGCCGAACCTCGACCGCCTGGCCGCCCGGTCCAGCTGCGGGCTCACCGATCCGGTCCTCATGGGCGTGACGCCGGGCAGCGGCCCGGCCCACTTGGCCCTTTTCGGCTACGATCCCCTCCGCCACCGGCTCGG
>JAAZPG010000443.1 GCA_012797375.1 Acidobacteriota bacterium | reverse complement strand
GCCAGCCGTCCGGGCCGACCGGCCGGCCGGCGAATGGAACACGTTCTTTATTCGAATGACGGGGGAGAGGGGGACGGTCGATCTCAACGGCGTCCGGGTCGTCGATGATGTCGTGATGGAGAATTATTGGGAGCGGGACAAGCCGATTTATCCCGCGGGACAGATCGAGCTCCAGGCCCACGACACGCCGCTTGAATTCAAGAACATCCTGCTGCGGGAGATCCCGGCCGGCCGGACCGGATCCTGACGGGTTCGGGGCGCCGGAGGAAACGGCGGGGAATTGACTAATTCCGCGGCGCGGATATGATAGGATCAAGATGGCGGAAGGAAAGCGCCATCGCTTACGGAGGTATCCATGCCTGATCCCAAATCCCCCCCCGAAAACGGCTTATCGCGCCGCGCCTTTCTTGGAACGGCGGCGACGGCGGCGGCCGGCTTCATGATCGTTCCCCGGAAAGTCCTCGGCGGCCCCGGCCAAAAAGCGCCGAGCGACACCCTGAACATCGGCTGCGTCGCCGTCGGCGGCAAGGGCTTTTCCGATGTCCAGGACGTCAGCTCGGAGAACATCGTCGCCCTCTGCGACGTGGACGATCAGAAGATGGCCGCCTTCCTCACTTCCGACGAGCATCCCTACGACAAGAAGATGAAATACGAGAAGGCCGCCAAGTACCGGGACTGGCGGAAAATGCTCGAGACGGAGAAGAACCTGGACGCGATCACCGTCTCGACGCCCGACCACAATCACGCGGTCATCGCCATGGCCGCCATGAAGATGGGCAAGCATGTCTTCGTCCAGAAGCCGCTGACCCATACGGTCAAGGAGGCCCGGCTGCTTGAGGAGGAGGCGAAAAAACGCAACCTGGTCACCCAGATGGGCAATCAGGGCCACGCCCGGGAAGGCGCCCGCCTGATCTGCGAATGGATTTGGGACGGGGCGATCGGCGATGTGACCGAGGTCCACGTCTGGACCGACCGGCCGATCTGGCCCCAGGGCGTCGAGGCCCCGAAGGAAATCCCGTCCGTCCCGCCCAATCTCGATTGGGACATCTGGCTGGGGCCGGCTCCCTGGCGGCCGTACCACCCGGCCCTGACTCATTTCGTCTGGCGGGGTTGGTTTGATTACGGCACGGGCGCGCTCGGCGACATGGGCGCCCACCTGATCGACATGCCGTACTGGGCTCTCAAGCTCGGCCACCCCCTGACCGTCCAGGCCAGCTCGACCCGGCCGACCAAGGATTCGTACCCGGTCGCCGAAATCGTGACCTACGAGTTCCCGGCCCGCGGCTCCATGCCTCCGGTCAAGATGGTTTGGTATGACGGCGGACTGACGCCGCCGCGGCCGGTGGTTTCGATCCTGGAAAACGGCCGGATGATGGGCGACGAGGACGGCGGCGGCGTGCTCTTCGTCGGCCAAAAAGGCATGATCATGTGCGGCACGTACGGCGACAACCCGCGCATTCTTCCGGAGTCGCTGATGCAGTCGTATCAGCGCCCCGAGAAAACCATCCCCCGGTCCCCCGGGATCGCGGCCGAATGGATCGAGGCGATCAAGAAGGGAACGAAATCGACGACCGACATCCCGACCTATTCCGGCCCGTTGACTGAGGTTATGCTGCTCGGGAACATCGCTATGCGCTTCCGGCAGTCCAAGACCATCCTCCAGTGGGATCCGGTCAAAATGGAATTCCCGAACCTGCCCGAGGCCAATGCGTTTGTCCACAAGGAATACCGGATCGGCTGGTCGCTGTAAGACGGACGCCAAGCGGAGCATGCTTCGCCCGTCCGGCCGGAAAACCAGCGATGCCCGGCCGGGCGGGATTTTTTCCGGGGCGAGGATCTTCAGGTTGTTGATGATTTTATCCGCCTTCGTCGTTGCGGTTTCCGGCGGGAACCCGCCGGAGGATCTCCGGACATGGGCGATTCACGATCCGGCCCGGCCCCGGCCGCCGGCCGTCGACCCCGGACCGGCCGGTCCTTCCGTGCCGGCTCCGGCCGGCGCGGCCGTTCTTTTCGACGGGCGGGACCTCTCCCGGTGGACGGCGATCGGGGGCGGGCCGGCCGGGTGGAAGGTGGAAAACGGCTTTATGGAAGTCGTCAAGGGAACTGGATCCATCCGGACGAGGGAGGAATTCGGGGATTGCCGCCTCCATGTCGAGTGGGCCGCTCCCGCGGAGGTTCGCGGTTCGGGCCAGGGGAGAGGCAACAGCGGCGTTTTCCTGATGGACAGGTATGAGATCCAGATCCTGGACGGCTGGGAAAATCCGACATACGCCGACGGGATGGCGGCCGCGGTCTACGGGCAGTATCCTCCGCTCGTCGACGCCTGCCGCCGGCCGGGCGAGTGGCAGACCTACGACATCGTTTTCCGGGCGCCCCGGTTCGATGCTTCGGGCGGGCTCCTCTCGCCGGCCCGGATGACCGTCTTCCACAACGGAATTCTCGTTCAGGACGACGTCCCCCTGACCGGCCCGACGGCTCACAAAGCCCGGCCGCCCTATGCGGTCCACCCGGAAAAGCAGCCTCTTTCCCTCCAGGATCACGGCCATCCGGTCCGTTTCCGGAATATTTGGATCCGGCCGCCTTCCTAAGATTCTTTTATCTCCGTCCGGAGACAACGGCTTCGGCCGGCCGGTTCCTCCTGAAAACGCGCGGAGCCGCGGCCGAACGCTTGGAGGCGTCCGGACAAGGCCCGTCCATCGCCTTTTGTCCGCGCATCGGGTACAATCCTCAACATGCCAAGCGATACGCAAGTGATTTATTCGATGATCGGCGTCGGGCGGATTCATCCGCCCAACCGGCAGGTCCTGAAGGACATCTCCCTGGGATTTTATTATGGAGCCAAGATCGGCGTTCTCGGCCTCAACGGCTCGGGCAAGTCGACGCTTCTCCGGATCATGGCCGGCCTGGATCCCGACTATATCGGCGAAATCGCCAAAAGCAAGGGATATACCGTCGGCCTGCTCGAGCAGGATCCAAAGCTCGATCCCGGGAAAACCGTCATCGAGATCGTAAGGGAGGGAGTCCAACCGATCGTCGACCTGCTGGCCCGCTACGACGCGGTCAACGAGAAGTTCGCTGATCCCGGGGCCGACATGGACGCCCTGATGGCCCAGCAAGCCAGGCTCTTGGAGGAAATCGAGAAGCACGACGCCTGGAACCTCGACAACCACCTCGAAATCGCCATGGAGGCTCTCCGCTGTCCGCCGCCGGACACGCCGGTGACGATCCTTTCCGGCGGGGAGCGGCGCCGCGTCGCCTTGACCCGTCTTCTCCTGATGGAGCCCGACATCCTCCTCCTGGACGAGCCGACCAACCACTTGGACGCCGAGTCCGTGGCCTGGCTCGAGCGCCACCTCCAGGAGTACAAGGGCACGGTCATCGCCGTGACTCACGACCGATATTTCCTCGATAACGCGGCCGGATGGATTCTCGAGCTCGACCGCGGCCACGGGATTCCCTGGAAGGGTAATTATTCCTCGTGGCTCGAGCAGAAGACCGCCCGGCTGGCCGTCGAGGAAAAGACCGAATCCCGCCGCCGGAGGACCCTGGCCCGGGAGCTCGAGTGGATCCGCATGTCGCCCAAGGCCCGGCAGGCCAAGGGGAAAGCCCGGGTGACGGCGTATGAAAAGCTCCTCAGCCGGGAATACGACCGGTATCGCGACGAGCAGGAAATTCCGATTCCCCAGGGGAACCGCCTGGGCGACATCGTCATCGAAGCCGAGGGAGTGACCAAAGCCTATGGCGACCGGCTCCTGATCGATGATTTGAGCTTCCGCGTCCCGCCCGGCTCCATCGTCGGCGTCATCGGACCCAACGGGGCGGGCAAGACGACCCTCCTCCGGCTGATCACGGGGATGGAGACGCCCGACGCGGGGAGGATCCGGATCGGCGAAACGGTCAAGCTCGTCTATGCCGATCAATCCCGGCGGCTGGATCCGGACCGGACCGTGTTTGAGGCGGTTTCCGGCGGGGCGGAGACGATGATCATCGGCGGCCGGGAAGTGAACGCCCGGGCGTATTGCGCCTCGTTTGGGTTCGCGGGGACGGACCAGCAGAAAAAAACCGCGGTTCTTTCAGGCGGCGAACGGAACCGGGTCCACTTGGCCCGAGCCATGGCCGAGGGAGGAAACGTCCTGCTCCTGGACGAGCCGACGAACGACCTGGACGTCAACACGCTCCGGGCCCTGGAGGACGCCCTGGAGAGCTTCGCCGGGAGCGCCGTGATCGTCAGCCACGACCGATGGTTCCTCGACCGGGTGGCCACCCATATCCTGGCCTTCGAGGAGGACGGGAGCGCCCGGTGGATCGACGGCAATTATACCGCGTATCGCGAGGATCTCCGCCGGCGGAAGGGCGCCGCGGCCGATCAGCCGCACCGCCTCAAGCACAAGACGCTGAAGCGTTCGACCGGATGAGGCCGGCCTCGGGGGGCCGGGCCGGCTTTAGATCTCCTCGCCGGGTTCCGGCGCGTTTTCCAGATTCTCCTCGTCCTGGCCGTCTATCCGCTTTTCGATGATCTTGAGCTCCTTCCGGAACCGGTTGACGACGTATTCGATCTTTTTGAGGAGGTCGTACGGCTTCAGCGGCTTGGAGAGGTAATCGTCCATGCCGGCTTCGAGGCACTTCTCCCGGTCGCCCTTCATGGCGTGGGCCGTCATAGCGACGATCGGCAGGTGCCGGTCGGTGCCGGCCTCCGCTTTCCGGATTTCCGCCGTGGCCTGGTAACCGTCCATCTTCGGCATCTGGACGTCCATCAAAACGAGGTCGAACGGCTCTTTTTCCAGGAACTCGAGGGCCTCGACGCCGTTGGCCGCGACCTTGACCTGGTGCTCGCGCCGCTCCAGGATGCGGACGGCCAGCTTCTGGTTGATGACGTTGTCCTCGGCCAGGAGGATCTTGTACTGTCCGCGGGCCCGGCTCAGCGAGTGCCGGGTGATGAAGGGGGCCTGGGCGTCGCCCGGCTTGCGGACGCCCGCCCCGAGGGCGAGCATGATCGCGTCGAGGAGGTACGACTGCTTGATGGGCTTCGTCAGGTAGGCCGAGAGGCCCAGCTTCCGGCACCGGGCCGCCTCGCCGCGGAACCCGGCCGAGCTCAGCATCATGATGAAGGCGTTGCCGAGCTCGGGGTGTTTCTTGATTTCCTCGGCCAGGGCGTAGCCGTCCATCTCCGGCATGTTCGCGTCGATCAGGATCAGCTGATAGCTCCGTCCGTGCTCCCGGGCCTCCCGGAGGGCTTTCAAGGCCGTTTTCCCGTCGGCTACGACCGTCGGCCGCATGTGCCAGTTGGTCAGCATCTCGTGGAGGATGCGGCGGTTGGTTTCATTGTCGTCCACGGCCAGGACCGACGTTCCCTTGATGTCCTCGAACTGGAGGGGGACGACCTCGGTCTCGCCGCCCTGCTGAAGGGCCAGGGGCATGGTGAAGTGGAACTGGCTGCCGATGCCAAGCTCGCTTTCCACCCAGATCTTGCCCCCCATCAGCTCGACCAGCTGGGAGACGATGGACAAGCCGAGCCCGGTTCCTCCGTAGACGCGGGTCGTCGAGCTGTCGACTTGGGCAAAGGGATCGAAGATCTGCTTGATTTTTTCCGGCGGGATCCCGATGCCGCTGTCCTTGACGACGACGTGCAGCCACATCCGGTCCTCGGCGATGGATTGGGCTTGGACCGTGACCACGACTTCCCCCTCCCGGGTGAACTTGATCGAGTTGCTCAGAAGGTTCGTCAGGATCTGGCGGAGGCGGCCGGGATCGCCCATCACCCGGTCCGGGATGTCGCCCGGGATATGATAAGCCAGCTCCAGGCCCTTCTTTTCGGCCATCAGGGCCACGCTCGAGACCATGCTGTGGATGGTGTCGCGGAGATTGAAATTGATCGTCTCGAACTCGATTTTTTTGGCCTCGATCTTGGAGAAATCCAAGATATCGTTGATGATGTTCATCAGGGATTCGGCCGAGATCTTGACCGCTTCCATGAAGTCCCTCTGCTCGGCCGTCAGGTCGGTTTCCAAGGCCAGTTCGGTCATCCCGAAAATCCCGTTCATCGGCGTCCGGATTTCGTGGCTCATGTTAGCCAGGAATTCGCTCTTGGCCCGGTTGGCTTCCTGGGCTTGTTTCCGGGCTTGGATCAGCTCGGAGACGTCGATCAGGTTGATGATCACGCCCTCGTAGCTGTCGTTGAGGTAGATGGGCTGGAGGCGAAAAATTACTTCCAGGTGCTTGAACGGCGTTTCCTGAATGAGGGGGATGGCGAACGGCTTGCTCTTGAAATCGGCGATGGCCGTCCGCAGCTCGCCCGTCGACAGCTGGGGGTCGATGTCCCAGAGCGGCCGGCCGAGCATCTCGGCGCGATCCTTCTTGAGCAGCTTCAGGAAATACTCGTTCGCCTCCAGGATGAGATCGTCCTTGTCGGTCAGGATGACGCCTTCCTCCATCCCGGAGATCATGGCCGAGAGTTTGGCCGCTTCCCGCTGGAGGGCCAGCTCGGCCTTCTTGCGGTTGGTGATGTCGGTGTAAACGAAGACCATTCCTTGGAGGGTATCGCCCATGAGGATGGGCGAACCGGCGACGATGACGTGGATCGGGGTGCCGCCCTTACGGTGGCGGACGACTTCGGTCGGCGGAAGCCCGTTTTGGGCGATCGCGGCCCGGGTGAGGGCTTGCGCCTGGGCCCGTTCTTCGGCCGTGGTCACCAAGTCGTCGATGAACCGGCCCACGGCCTCGTCCCGGCGGAAGTTGAAAATGACCTCGGCCCCGGGATTCCACTCGGTGATGATCTCGTCGGCCGTCGTGGTGACGATGGCGTTGGGCGTGTTGAACAGGACGGTTTCCAGGTATTTCTTCCGCCGGTCCAGCTCTTCTTCGGCCTTTGTGCGGTCCTCGATCTCCTTTTGGGCCCGGGCGTACAGCCGGGCGTTCTCGATGGCTGCGGCGATCTGGGTGGCCAGCGTCTCCATGGCCGCGGCATCGGATTCGTCGAAGGCGTTGTCAGACATGCTCTGGAGGTCGAGGACTCCGATGACCTTGTCGTCTTTGATCAGGGGGACCGAGAGCTCGGATTTCGTTTTCTCCTCGGCCTTGCGGAAGTAATAGGGGTTTTTCTCGACGTCGCCGCTGATCTGGGTTTTCCCGGAAGCGGCGGCCATGCCGATCATCCCCCGGCCGAAATTGATCTTCATGTTGAGCGGGAAGGCGCCGACATAGCCGCCGGAAATGGCTTTCAGGGTCAGGACCTGGTCCCCGTTTTCGTGGAGCAGGAGCATCACGCCGTAGTAGTCGAACGCTTCCCAAACCGATTGGACGATCGTCTCCAGAAGCTCCTTCAGCTCCAGGCGGCCGCTCAGCCGCTGGCCGACGTCGTAAAGCAGGGCGAACTGGGCCCCCTTGCGCTTGGCCTCATCGGCCAGGCGCTTGCGTTCGGCCACTTCCTGCTCGAGGTCGGCCGTCCGCTCCTTGATTTTTTTCTCGAGATGGATGTTGCGACGGCGCATGCTGGCTGTCCGGTATTGAACTCCGCCCAGGGCCAGCCCGAGGACCGCCAGAATCGCCAGGGCTTGGAACCAGCGCGTCTTCCAGAACGGGGGGATCACCTCGATTTTTAAAGCGACGCCCTCCTCGTTCCAGAGGCCGTCGTTGTTGGCCGCCTTGACGCGGAACGTGTATTCGCCGGGAGGAATGCCGGCGTAGGAGACGAACCGGCGGTCGGAAGGAAGCGTCCATTCCGTGTCCAGGCCTTCCATGCGGTAGGAATACAAGTTCTTGCTGGGAGCTTGAAAATCGAGGGCGGCGAATTCCAGGTCGATCTGGTTCTGGAAATAGGCCAGGCGGATCTCCGCGGCTTCGGTGATCGAGCGGTCGAGGATCGTGCGGTTGTCGATCGGCGTGTTGATGGGGACGTCGCGTCCGAAGAGGCGGAAGCCGGTGAGGGCGACCTGCGGCATGTGCGGATTGTCGGTGATCAGCTTGGGATAGAACGAGTTGAAGCCCGCGATGCCGCCGAAGAAAAGCTCGCCGTCGGCCGCCCGGTGGGAGCAATACGTGTTGAATTCGTAGCTTTGGAGGCCGTCGTAGATGTCGAAGTTCTTGAATTTCCGGTTCACTGGATCGAATCGCGACAGGCCCCGGTTGGTCGAAATCCAGATGTTGCCCTGCTCGTCCTCCTCCATGGCGTAGATGACGTCGTCGGGCAGGCCGTCCTTCATTCTAAAAACGGTGACCGCTCCCGTGTCCCGGTCGAACCGGGCCAGGCCGGTTCCCGTTCCCAGCCAGAACCAGCCGCGGCTGTCCTCCAGGAGGCTTAAAATATAATCGTCCTTGATCCCGTCCGCCCGTCCCTCGGCCACGCTGTAGATCTTGATCTCGCCTGTCGCCGGGTCGAGGCGGTTGAGTCCGCCGCCGTAGGTTCCCACCCAGATGATTCCGTCCCGGTCGACGGCGAGAGCGTAGATCCGGGCGTAGCTCAACCGGTTCGGCATCCCTTCTTCGGCCGAGTACCGCTTGATCTTGCCCGTTTTCTTGTCGAACCGGTTCAAGCCGCCGCCGTCGGTTCCGAGCCAGAGAAAACCGTCCTTGTCCTCGACGATGGTCCGGACGAAATTCGTGCTCAAGGTCTCCGGGTCGCCTTCTTTTTTCAAGTAGCGGGTGAATTTCCCCGTCCGGGTGTCGAGACGGTTCAGCCCCTCAATGGTCGCCGCCCAAAGGTATCCGTCGTCGTCGAGATGGATCATGTAGACGCGGTTGTGGCTGATGCTCGCCGGATCGGCCGGATGATTGATGAAGCGGCGGATCTCTCCGGTGGCCCTGTTCAACCGGCTCAAGCCGGCGCCGTCGGAGGCCGCCCAGATGATGTCTTCCCCTTGCTTGATGATTTTACGAAAGCCGTTGATGTTCAGGCCGGGCAAGGTGAAGAGGCCCTTTTCATAAAGGCGGAACTTGGAGATGTTCTTGTTGTATTTGCTGAGGCCGGCCCCGTATGTCCCGATCCAGAGGTTGCCCGAAGCGTCCTCGATGATCGAGAGGATGCGGTCGCCGGACAGGCTGGTCGGGTTGCTGTCATCGTGGCGGTAATTCCAGAACGAATCGCGGGCGGGGATATACCGGTCGATGCCGGCCTCGTTGGTTCCCACCCAGAGCGTTCCGGAAGAGTCCAGGAAGAGGCAGTTGATCGTGGCGCCGCTCAGGCTGAAGGGATCGCGGCCGTCATGGCGGTAATGAAGGAAGCCGTCCCGGGCGGGTCCGGTCTTGTCCAGGCCGTTGCGCGTCCCCACCCAGAGATTCCCGGCCTCGTCCTCGGCCAGCGACAGGATGCCGTCGTCCCCGAGGCTTTTCGGATCGGACTCCTTGTGGCGGAAGGAGTCGAATGTTCCGGTTTTTTCGTTCCACCGGTTCAGGCCGCCCCCGTCGGTTCCAATCCAAAGGACGCCGCTCCGGTCCACGAGAAGGGCATGGATGGAATTATGGCTGAGCCCGGATTTCCCGCCCGGGCCGGCCAAGTAGCGGGTGAAGATCCCGGTCGCGGGATCAAGGCGGTTCAGGCCTTCGTCGGTGGCGATCCAGATGAAACCGGAGTGGTCTTGGGCGAGGGCGAAAATCCGGTTGTTGCTCAGGCTGTCGGCGTTCCCGGGATCCGGCCGGTAATTGACAAAATCGTCCGTCTCCGGGACGTAGCGGCTCAAGCCGTTGTCGGTCCCGACCCAAAGGGTTCCATCCTGGGCTTCCAGCAGGCACCAAACGTAATTATTGCTGATGGCCCTCGGATTTTCCCGGTCTTCCAGGTAGACCTTAAAATTGTAGCCGTCGTACCGGTTAAGGCCCGTTTCGGTTCCGATCCAGAGAAATCCCCTGCGGTCTTGGGCGATGCAGAAGCTGGAACTTTGCGAGAGCCCCTCCTCCAAGGAAAAGTTCTGGCAGCGGAGACGATCCTGAGAGGATGCGGGAATCGCCAAGGCCAGAAGAATAACGAATCCGACGAGGAGCGGGTTTTTCCGCATCTGAGACCTCCAGCGGGTGCTTCTTAATTCCGTTAAGTTAATCCAAACTTGAAATTTTTTCAATCTTTCCGGAATAAAGAGCCGTTTTTTGGCTTTC
>JAAZPG010000442.1 GCA_012797375.1 Acidobacteriota bacterium | reverse complement strand
TCAGGGCGCCGATGACCTCTCGCATCGGCCACGCCGCACGCCGGAGGACGAGGAGCTCGCGGCGAAGGGTGTGGACTCTCGAGATCGCCTCGCGGGTCGGGTTCTCGAGCACTTCGTCCTCGAGCTGCTCCAGCCTGTCGCCGAGCTCCTCGAGGAGCTCGAGGTCTACTTCCCGTCCTTGCCCGGAACAGATCCGGTCGAGAATGAGGAGCGTTTGCTTTAGGCCTTCGCGGCAGGGCACGCACTTCCCGCAGGATTCCTCGGACAGGAACTTGACGAAATATCTGGCCGTGTCGACCATGCAGGTGCCCTCGTCCATGACGATCATGCCGCCCGAGCCCATCATCGAACCCGCTTTGTCCAGCTCGTCGAAGTCCACGGGCAGGTCGAGGCATTCGGCCGGAATGCAGCCGCCGGACGGGCCGCCGGTCTGGACCGCCTTGAATTTCTTGTCGCCGGCGATGCCGCCGCCGATATCGAAAATGACCTGCCGGAGGGTCATGCCCATGGGCACTTCGACCAGTCCGGTGTTTTTGACGTTGCCGACCAGGGAGAAAATCTTGGTTCCCTTGCTGCTCTTGGTCCCGATGCCGTTGAACCAGGCCGCTCCCTTGTTGATGATCGCCGGGACGTTGGCCCAGGTTTCGACATTGTTCAGGTTGGTCGGTTTCTCCCACAGGCCGCTGACGGCGGTCCGAATGTACTTCAGCCGCGGTTCGCCGACTCGGCCCTCGATGGCCGTCATCAGGGCGCTGGATTCGCCGGATACGAACGCCCCGGCGCCGCGATGGATGGTGACGTCGAAGCTGAACTCCGAGCCGAGGATGTGGTCGCCGAGGAGGCCCAGCTCCCGGGCCTGCTCCAAGGCGGTGGTCAAATTGGCCACGGCCAGGGGATATTCCTGACGGACATAGACGAACCCCTCATGGGAGCCGATGGCATACGCGCCGATGATCAGGCCCTCGAGGACGCTGTGGGGATTGCCCTCGAGGACGCTCCGGTTCATATAAGCGCCGGGATCGCCCTCGTCGGCGTTGACGATGACGTATTTGGGTTCGCCGGGAGCGTTGCGGGTCGTTTCCCACTTGGTCCCCGTGGGGAAGCCGGCGCCGCCGCGGCCTCTCAGGCCCGATTTTTTGACCTCATCGAGGACCTCGACGGGCGTCATGACGAAAAGGGCCTTGGCCAGGGCGGAATATCCACCCAGAGCGATATAGTCCTCGATGATCCCCGGATCAACCAGCCGGTTGGGGCCCAGGATGATCCGGTTCTGGTGTTTGTAGAACGGGATGTCGCCCTCGTGGACGATCTTCCGGCCGTCCTCGTCGGCAAAGACCAGCCGGTCGACGACCTTGTCCTCGATGAGCGTTTTTTCAACGATCTCCGGGACGTCGCCCGGGGTCACCTTGAGGTAGCAGATTTCCTTCGGGAAGATGACCACCAGCGGACCTCTTTCGCAGAAGCCGTGGCAGCCGGTCCGCCGGATGTCGACCTTGCCTTCGAGGCCCTGCTTGCGGATCTCCTCGACAAATGCTTTGTGGACCTCGTCGCCCTTGCAGGCCAGGCAGCCCGTGCCCAGGCAGATGGTCACGCAGACTTTGCCGGCGTCCCGCCCGTCCAGAATAGTCTGCCTGAATTTTTTCAGTTCAGCCGCTGATTTCAGTTTCGACATGTTCGCCTCTTTCCTTGTGATCCGGGCCTCAGTCGCAGGCCGCGGCGATCTTTTCGATGTCCTTGAGGCCGGGCTTGCTGTAATACTGCCCGTCGATCCTCATGACCGGACCGAGAGCGCAGCAGCCCAGGCAGTTGACCGTCGATAAAGTGAACTTCTGTTTGTCATCGGTCTGGCCGGGCTCGATGCCCAGGACGCTGATGACGTTGTCCAGGAGGCGCTTAGCGCCGCGGACCTGGCAGGCCGTGCCCAGGCAGACCTGGACAGCATGGCGGCCTTGGGGCTCCAAGCTGAACGCCTTGTAAAATGTAGCGATGTGGTAGATCCGGGAGAGCGGCACGTTCAACCTTTCAGAAGCCCAGATCAAGGCCGGCTTGGGAAGCCAGTGGTTTTCGGTTTGGATATCGAGGAGAACCTGGATGAGGGCGTTCTCCCGGCCGTCGTATTTGTCCAGAATCCTGTCGACCGCGGCAAGCTCCTGGACCATTTGGTGGATGGCTTGCTTTTTGTCCCGGACTTGCTTGAGGGACTCGGCCAGGTGCATGGCTTCCGTTTCGAGGCTGCGAAGATCAAAGCTTAGGGGGGGCTTGTCGAGGTCCAGCGAGTAGTACTCGCTCAAGAGCTCAAGGCCTCTGAGCAGAACATCGCTCTTGCTGGCTTTCGAGTCTTTTTGAAGGCGGCTCAACGCTTCGTTCTGTTTTTCGCTCAAACGCATTCCGACGAACTTGGATTTCTTTTTTGTTGAACGCGGCATTTGATACTCCTGGCGTTTAACCGTTTTACATAATTATTCTAATACTTCTTGTTTTTGTTGTCAACAAGGGGACGCCTTGGGAAATATCCGAGATGAATTTAACGTAACGTTTAACGTTTATTTAAGAGTTGGAGGTCGCTTTTCGGATATTTTTTTAAGTAAAAGTTGATGTTCATTAAGCGTCGATGATGAGAAACTCGGCCTTGCCCAGCCGGTTCATGCGCCTCTGATGACCGATCAACGACAGAAGCTCGGCGAGAATAGCGGTTTCCCGGTCGTTATTCCGGAGAACGGGATCGTTCGTCAGATCGCGCAGGGCGACTTCCAGCGCTTCCACCGGCGTACCGGAGGGAATGCTCAGGAGAAAACGCGTGGGGGCGATTTCGATCAACTTCAACCAGGGGATTTCCTTCAGGGCTTTGCTCGGTCCGACGACGATCAGGGATTTGCCCTGAGCCATCTCCGTGAGCTTCACCGGTTTGAATCGATCCGCCTCCGCTCCGGCGACGGCTTCCGCGGCTTTGGCCACGGCTTGAGCGCGGTCCGGATCGATTTCAGCGAGGAGATCAAGGATGCGCACCGGCAAGGTCATTGTCACGGGGCGGCGGGGCTCCCGGAATTTCGGGGGCCGGCCGCTGCGATTCGATTTCACCTGTTCGGGCATAGCTTCCTGCTTCATTATAGCAAATCGTCGAGGTCTTTTCGACGCAATGAACGGAAAATCCGTCTCCGCCGTCGGCGGATCGCGGCTCTCGTCTTCGTTAAATCCCCCGGGACCGGCTTCTTGAATTATAACATTGAAATCCGTTGACAAATACAATAATAACACAATAAACTAAGCGCCGTGTCGTCGACGATTTTTTTCGATAAATCCGGGAAAGGGCCTTCCGGATGAGATGGACGAAGCAAGTTAAAAGAGGAGGATCAGATGAAAAAACTGTCCGGACAAATCGCGCCGGCCCTTTTCGCGGTGGGCTTGATTTTTTTTAACGCCGGAATCTCGATGAGCCAAACGACTTCCGTCCTGAAGGAAATGTCCCTTCAAAAAGACGGAGCGCGGCTCAATTTTTTGTTCAAAGTCGAAGGAGCGTATGTCGTCGAAGCCTCTTTCCTGCCTTCGCCGCCCCGCTTGATCGTAGACATGACGCCGATATCCGAGATGCAGATTCTCCCCGTCACGCAAATCGGCGATATGGGCGTGCTCGACGTTCGAGCCGTTCAATCCGGGCCGGATAAAATTCAGATCATTTTCGATTTTGGCCCGATGATTCCCGCGTATGGAATCACCCAAGGCGCCGAAGGATTGAAAATTTCCTTCTGGAATGAAGGAGAAATCGCCGCGATTTCGGATCCTCGTCCGGCCGAGGCGGCCAAGCCGATTGTCTCAACGGCGCCCGCCGCCCCCGTCGCTCCGGTTCAGGCGCGGTCCGCGGCTCTTGAGCGTTCCGGCTTTTTCATCGCCGGCCGGGCCGGCCTGTCCTTGTTCGTGGGGGAGGATCTCTCCGTCGAAAAAACGTTTGACCTTTACGGGGAAACGGCGACCCTGGCTGAATCCTATTCCTTCAGAACGGTCCCCGCGTTTGAGCTTCAATTCGGACGATACTTCAACCGAACCAAAATCGGGATCGGTATCGGGTACTACAGCCCGCTGAAAAACCCGGGATCGTTCACGGCCGGCCTTCCCCATCCCTTCCTCCCGGAGACGCCGCGCAACGTCTCCTTCGAAAGCGATGGCGGGAAAAACACGCTTTGGGATTTTTCCGTCTTTGCTCTCTTCTCCTTCCTGAATACAGAAATGCTTTCCGTCGCGGCCGGGCCGATGATCGGCTTGAGCCTGGGGGCCATGCAGAGCATGGAGGACTTTGATTTCACCGAGGAATCCCCTTATGACGCCGCCCATGTCACGGTCGCGAATATGACGTACGCGAAGGATCAATTCACGGAATTATCCTTTGGAATGCTCCTCAGCTTGGAATACCGGTTGAATGAAGGGCTGGGCCTTCTGTTCGATTTGCGGGGGGTTTATCTGAATCCCAAGAACGTCACGCTGGGAAAGCGGGCCAACCTTCTCCACCTCCAGCCGGTCTTGGGAATTCAGTACAGCTTTT
>JAAZPG010000441.1 GCA_012797375.1 Acidobacteriota bacterium | reverse complement strand
GCTTCCCTTCGGAGTCAAGGTCGGCCGAATCCGGCGGGGCCCGGCCGAGGCGATGTCCTCGGCCCGCTTCCCGCCTCCGGGCGAAGCCGCTCTCCCCGCCCGGAAACGACGCGCCGGGACAACCGCGGCGCCGCCGTTTTCCGAAAAGGGAGAGGAATTGAGCCGCCGAGGACGCAAAGCGGCGGGCCCCCGGACAAAATAGTCTCCGGGGGCGCGGCGGCCGCGGTCTTTCGCATAGGCAGGGAAGAATATATGCCGGCCGGCGAAGTGTCAACACGCGCGCGGACAGGCGGCGCCGGCTTTATTTCTTTTCCCCGCCGAGGAGGGCGTATTCGGCCATGATTTTCCGGAGAGTCGCCTTCACTTGCAGATCCAGGGGGCGGCCGGCCCGGTAGTCGGCCGGAGCCGTAAAATTCACCCGGTTCTCCCCCCGGAGCCGCTCCGCGACCGCTTTCTTTCCGGGCCCGGGCGGGAAGACGGCGATCGAGTATCCCCGCTGCTCCTTGACCAGCTTCATGCAAGGGATGTCCGTCGTCCCGTCGCCGATGTAGATCATCCGGGAGAAAGGAACCGGCCGCTCGGCCATCGGGATGAAATCGTTGATCCGGGAGTCATCCCAGGGATCCAAAACGCCCTTGTTGATCCGGAACAAAAATTGCGTCTTCGTCGTGAAGTTGAGGGCCAGGGCCGGCCAATAAGCCACGCCGTTCTGGTCGAACATGAACGACGAGGCGTAGATCCGCTCAAACTCCCCGGCGATGGGCGTCCCCAGGATCATTTCCCGGATGCCCGAGGAAATGATGAAATGCCGGACAGAGGCGCCCAAGCGGCTTCCGAAGGCGTTCATCCGGGGAAACCAGCTTTTCACGCCGGGGAAGAGGGGGATGGTCCGGCCGTAGTCGATGAAAGCTTTCTTCGTGATTTGGACGCCGCTGGCCGGGGTGGCTTTTTCCAGCATCAAGCGCATGTAGGAGTGGATCTCGTCGGCGCCCTGTTCCCGGGCCCGTTCCTGCGCCTCCCGCCAGAATTTGCGGCTGCTCAGCCGGAGCTTGGGGATGTAGTCGTACTCCTGCATGTTGCGCGGGGACAGGGTTCCGTCGAAGTCATAGCAGACGGCGATGATGGGCGGGTCCTGGCGGGGACGGGGGCGGGCTTGAGCGGCCGGGCGATTCTTCATGTTTTTCTCGCTCTTTGGGTTCCATCGTTATTTTATACGAGGGAAGAAGATAAATCATCCGGTCGCGCGTGTTCAGCCGCGGCCTCCGCGCGCCGAACGCCGGCCGCGAAACGGAGAAAGGGAGGGCGACGGGCCGCCGGATTAACCGGCCGATCGGCGGGCGGATCTCGATTTTCGAAAGGATGAAGGCCGTCAGGAACCCGGACATCGTCATGAAAGCGGTGAGAAAGCCGCCGTTTTCATAGGCCTCGGGCATCATGCCGTCGGCGAGCATGGCCAGAATGGCCCCGGAAGCGAACGATTCGATGATGCCGAGGGCGTTGGGATCCAGATGGTGAAGAAACAGGAAGCTCAAAACGACGGCGGCGGCCACGCAGACCCCCACGATCGACCAGGACAGGGTGATCCGCCGCCCGGAGAAGCCCTCTTTCCGGAGATCGTCGATCGAGGAAAGGCTTTCCGGCAGGTTGGAGAGAAAGACCGCGGCCAGCATCAGAAACCCGATTCCCTTCCTGTCGAGAAGGGCGACGCCCAGGGCGACCGATTCCGGAATGCCGTCGAGGAGAGAGCCGAGGATGATGGCTTTCCCGTTTGTCTCCCGCGCCGCCGGAACACGTAATTTAGGCCGGTGGCTTCTTCCCCCGAGGCGATGAATCAGCAGATCCCCGGCGATGAAGCCCAGCCCGCCGGATAAAAACCCGATGATGATCGCGTCGAACCCGCCGTGCTTGAAGGCCTCCTCCATCAGCCCGAACGTCAAGGCGCAGATCAAGACGCCCGAGCCGAAGGCCATGACGGCCGCGACCGCGCGCTGGCTGATTTTCAGGCTGGTCCCGATGAGGGATCCGAGGATCAAGGAAAAACCGGTAAGGGCGCCGAAGGCGACGACCGTTGCGAGGGTGAACACCGCCGCCAATATAGGGCCGCGGAACGGGGAAGTCAAATAGGGAACGCTTCCCCTTCCCCGTAAAGGGGAGAGGCGCCCCCGAATATTAAATCGAGTATTTAAAGAGCTTCATCCCGTCCAGCGGCGGAACGACGCCCTTGTAAATGTTCCAGTAGTATGCCTTGGCCTCGGCCAGCTTGGCGTAGAGGGCGTGCCTTTCGTCGGGCGCGTGGGTCGCGACGATTTTTTGATCGCCGTCGACCAGGAG
>JAAZPG010000440.1 GCA_012797375.1 Acidobacteriota bacterium | reverse complement strand
TGGTCATGAAGACTCCCTCGATGAGCGGCGATACGAGAAACTTGAAATAGGAGACAGGATCCCAAGACGCAAAAGAAACGGGAGCCCCGGTCCCCATTCATAAGAATGGGGACCGATCTCCCCCCTTTCGCGCGTCTTCTTTATCCGCGTCTCTCATTTCCCCCCTTTTCTACTCGGTCTTGCGAATGACGTCAAGCAGCGTGCCGTCGCGCCATTCAATGGCGTGAACGATGTCGCCGGTCGCCTGCGGCGCGGACGGAATGGTCCCGAAAGCCTTGGCCGCCTCGACCGACTTGGCGTGCAGCTCCTCGATCGAGATCATTTTCAGCCCAACCACGGCCCCGTTTGCCAGGAGAGCGTCTTTATAAATGGAGGCGCCGGCCGGATTGACCGCCACGAATTCCTCGGTCACGACGACGTCGATCACCTCGCCCGGCGTCGTCCGGGTGTAGACTTTTTGGACGACCTTGGGGAAACCCTTGCCGTTCTTGCCGGTGGCCAGGGGCAGGAAGATGATCGTCAAGGCGGACCCGGCGGCGACGTCCTGTCCCCCGCCGATCCCGCCGATGATCCGGCCGCCGGCGCAGACGGTGTTGACGTTGAAGCCCAGGTCGACCTCCAGGGCCGAGAGCACGGCGGCGTCGAGCATATTGACCGCTACTTCCTTGTTGGCCGTCGAGGCGTAGTAGCCGGTCGAGACTTCGTGATGGTTGGGATTTTCGAGCATCGAGGCGATCACCCGGGGCGAGGGCTCGAACATCTGCCCGTTCATCAGGTGCCGGACCGTCCCCTCCTCGAGCATGTCGACGTGGAGGGACGTGATCCCGCCGATGGTGAAATGAGCCTGGATCTTCCTCTCCTTGAGGATGGTCCGGATGTCGTCCAAGACGACCAGGCCGGCCCCGCTTCCGACCTGGAAGCCGAACCCGTCCCGGATCACCCCGGCCGCCTTCATCACCCCGGTCACGTTGGCCGAGACCCGGGCGTTGAACGGGTTGGCCTTGGCCTTGGGGATGTCGAGGGTGCCCGAACCGATGCCGGAGTTCAAGCCGGCGCAAGCCACCGGGACGACGAAATCGACCAGCTCCATGGAAATCCGGGCCGGCAGGACGAGCCTCTCGCTGACGGTCCCGGCAAGCAGGCAGACATAATCGGCGAACTCGGCGTCGGCCGCGAACAGCCCGATCGGGCCGCAGAGCTCTTCCGGCTTGCCCTGGAGGCCGTTGGCGTTGCCGTAGCGGTCGGCGATGGGGACGGGGCCGAAGGCGACCTTGACCCGCACCTCGCCGGTCTGGAGCTTCCGGACTCGGTCGCCGTGGGAAACCCCGACGGTCACCCAGGGGAGGACCTCCCCTTTCGTGATGTGATCGCCGAGCGTCCGGTAGGGATTGCCGTAGAGCCCGCCGATCACCCCGTCGCGGACCGCTTCGATCAGCCAGGGATCAACGTGGTCGAAGTAGGCATTGCCGTAGATGAGGATGCCTTTTTTCCCGGTCTCCCGGAGCTTTTCGACGACCATCTTCAGGCCGGTGTCGCCGGTCCGGTAATAATGCGGATAGGAGATGGTGTCACCGTCGCGGATGACGTCCATGACGGCGTCGAGAGTGGTGACTTTAGACTGGCGGTGGGGGATGCGCTCGGCCACGCGGCGGCCGTGGAACCGGCCGGTTTGGGGGGCGGGATCAAAGGCCGAGACGAAGGGCTTATAGTCGT
>JAAZPG010000047.1 GCA_012797375.1 Acidobacteriota bacterium | reverse complement strand
GCTTCTCCGGGTTCTGGAGGAGCACCGGTTCCGGCCGCTGGGCTCGAACGCTTTTATCGAGATCGACGTCCGGGTGATCTGCGCCACGAACAAGAACCTTCGGGCCTTGATCTCCGAGGGATTGTTCCGCGAGGATCTCTTCCACCGGATCAACCTGGCCGAGATCAACCTGCCGGCGCTCCGGGAACGGCGGGACGACATTCTCATGCTGGCCAATCATTTCCTGGAAACGAGCAGCCGGAAATTCAAGAAGGACGTCCGGGGCATCTCCCAGCGGGCCAAAAGGATCCTGGCCAATTATGATTACCCGGGAAACGTCCGGGAGCTGGAAAACCTGATCGAACGGGCGGTCATGCTGAGCACCGAAGCGTTCGTCGACATCAAAGACCTCCCGGAACCGGTCGTCATCGCCTCGGAACGGGCGGAAAACGACGAGCGCGAGGCGAGGCCTTATCCCTTCACCCAAATGAGTCTTGAGGATATCGAGAAGAAGCACATCGGCGAGATTCTCAAGGCGGCCGGGCATAACAAGGTCAAGGGCGCCAAAATGCTCGGCCTGACCCGGCCGGCCTTGTACCGCAAGCTGAAAAAATACGGCTTATCCTGATTTAATTCGTCCGCTCGGAACATACGGCATCGCCCGCCGGAAGAATATCGCTTGATTCCGGCTCTTCGCGGGGCGAGGCCGCCGGGCGAATCCCTCGCTCTCACGAGCGCGGTCGAGTCCATGAGGAGCGGGTTTCCGGGAAGCGCCGAACGGAAGGGCTTATCCTTCCCGGCAACCGTTTCGTCGCCTCGAAAATAACAGCCAAGAATTAATTAGATTCTTACCATCGGCCGGGCGGGCGGCGGCCGGCCGTTTTGTTCAGTGAATAAAGCGGATCATCGAGATTATTGTAAATATATTATGATTTTACCAGGTATATATGTAACTATTTCGTACACTTAGATGTAATAGCGGTTATTTGCTTTATTAACAATGCTTTTCTTCGTTTTAAGCGAAACTGTAATGTACGATTACGGACACTTACGATAATTTATAATTTCATTATTTCTTTTATTATCTATTACTTGATGTGTTTTAGTCTCTGGCATGACTATTGCAATATACGAAGTCGATACCAAAAATGAGAACAAACAAAGGCTCCTCCCGATACAAAGCGGCCTCCTTGACTCTCTTCCTCGCTATGATGACAGGGGCGGCTTACGCGGTCTCCCCGGAAACGGGGACGTCGGGCGCGGTGTCTTTCGCCGTCAATCTCCGGGAATGGTTCGTCCTCGAGGTTCAAACGCCGGACATTCACGTGGAATCATCGGGCGTTGCCGGGGCCGGCGTGACGACGACGATGAGCCCGGACGGGATCCCCGCCCGGATCAAGGCCTTGGCCGTCGTCGCTCACAACCAGGCCGTCGAGCTGAAGGTTCAGGTTTTCGGCGACCTGGTCGGCCCCTCGGGCGAAACGCTCCCGCTCTCCGAGGTGTCCTGGGCCGGATCCGGGGAAGGATTCCTGAGCGGCCGGTTCACCCCGGCGGGAACCTCCGTCCTGGCCCGCTGGATGGGACCGGGCCTTCATGAGGGAACCGTTCAGTATTTCTCGCCCCGCGCGAATGAAACGGGCCCGAAATACGTCCAGCGCATC
>JAAZPG010000439.1 GCA_012797375.1 Acidobacteriota bacterium | reverse complement strand
TTTTACAACAATAGAGGGGACGCCTCACCCCCCCTTGACGCACGGAAGGGGTTGAGCAAGGCGGCTCCTTTCTCTATCATATCCGGAGGAGGGATTCAATGATCGAGCTTCAGGGCGTGTCAAAAAGCTATAACAGCGGCCGGGTGAAAGCCGTCGACGATCTCACCCTGACCGTCCAGCCGGGGGAGATCTTCGGTTTCCTCGGGCCGAACGGAGCCGGCAAGACGACGACCATCAAGTTGATCGTCGGTCTTCTCCTGCCGGATGCCGGGACCATCCGGGTCGACGGGATCGACATCCGGAAGGACCCGATCGCGGCCAAGTCGGTGACGACGTACGTCCCGGACACGCCGGCCGTCTACGAGCGCCTGACGGGCCTGGAGTACCTGAACTTCATCGGCGACGTCTACGGCGTGCCGAAAGCCGAACGCCTCCGGCGCATCGAGAAATGGCTGGAGATTTTCGACCTCTCCGCGGCCGTGGCCAATCCGATCCAGAGCTTCTCCCACGGGATGAAACAGAAGATCATCCTGATCGCCGCCCTGCTGCCGGCCCCGCGGGTGATGATCCTGGACGAGCCGATGGTCGGCCTGGACGCCCGCTCGGCCCACCACATGAAAGAAATGATGCGGGCCCATTGCGCCGGCGGCGGCACCCTCTTTTTCTCGACTCACATCATGGAAGTCGCCGAGAAGCTCTGCGACCGGATCGGCATCATCGACCGCGGACGGCTGATCGCCCATGGAACGCTCGAGGAGCTTCGGGCGATCGAGCGCGAGGGCCAGTCCCTGGAAAAAATCTTTCTGGAGCTCACGGCGGAATGAAAAACTTCTTCCGTCTCGTCCGGGTCGGCCTCCGGGTCAACTTCGGCTTATCCCTCCTCCGGCCGAAAACCCTTCTCGAAAACAAGCGCGACTACTGGCTGATCATTCTGATCCTCGTGGGGATCGCCGGATTGAGCCCCGTTCTGCTTTACTATCTCAAGGGCATTCGCTTCCTCTACGGCCTCCTCGCTCCCCTCGGCCAGCAGGCGGCCCTTCTCACGTTCGCATTCCTCTCGGGCCAATTCCTGATCCTCGTCTTCGGCTTTTACTACGTCCTCTCGGCGTTCTATTTCGCCCGGGACCTGGATCTCCTCGTCCCCCTGCCCGTCACGCCGGCCCAAGTCCTCCTTTCCAAGTTCTCCGTCGTCGTCGTGAACGAATACCTGACGGCCTCACCCATCGTCATCCCCGTGCTCGCCGCCTACGGCCTTCATTCCCGGGCCGGCCTCCGCTATTGGACCGGCGCGGTTCTCGTCTATCTTTTCCTCCCCGTCATTCCCCTGGCCGTCGTTTCCCTCCTCGTCGTCGGGATGATGCGTTTCGTCAACGTCGGGCGGAAAAAGGACGCCCTGATGATCGGCGGAAGCTTGGTCATGATGGCCGGGGCCCTTGGCCTGCAGTTCTGGCTGCGGGGCCTGCCCGCCTCCGGCCCGGGCCGGCAGGCGCTGATCGCCTTTTTTTCCGAGGGAGGGATCGTCCGCAAAATCGGAGCGTCGTTTCCGCCGAGCGTCTGGGCGACGCGGGCGCTTGTCCCGGAAGCCGGAGCATCCGGGCTCGGCTCATTCCTGCTTTATGCGGGAGTCTCGGTCGGGCTGTTCGCGGCCCTCTTCCTCGCCGCCCGGGCGCTTTTCTACCGGGGACTCCTCGGCCTCGGCGAGATCTCCGCCCGAAAACGGCGCCTCTCGCGGGAAGCTCTTTCGGCCCGTGTGTCCTCGGGCCGCCGGCCGGTGCGGGCGATCTTCCTCCGGGAGCTGCGGATCATGAACCGGACGCCGATTTTTCTTCTCAACGGCGTTCTCTCGGTCGTCCTCATCCCGGTCATTTTCATTATCTTCGCCAGGGCGGGCGGCGGCGGTTCAGGCGGCGACGCGTTCCAGATCATCCTTCTCCTGGCCTCGTCGAATCCGTCGGCGGTGATCCTCGGCTCGGCCCTGTTCATGACGATTTGCGGCTGCCTGAACGGCACGGCGTCCTCGGCCTTCTCCCGGGAAGGCGCCCAATTCTGGTTGTCGAAGGTCATCCCGGTTTCGCCGGCCGACCAGGTCAAAGCCAAATTCCTCCACTCCTTCGCCGTCGCCGGCCTGGGCATCCTGGTCGCGGCCGGGGCCGCCGTCGCCGTCATCGGGGCGAAGCCCGGCTGCGTTCTCCTGGCGATGCCTCTCGCCCTGGCCGCCGCGGCCGTCCTGACCTCGATCGGAATGATCATCGATCTCCTCCGGCCGCTCTTGAAATGGACGAATCCGCAAAAAGCCATCAAGCAGAACTTCAATGTTTTGATCGCCTTTTTCGCCGACGCGGGGCTGTTGATCGTCCTAATCCTGGCCGTGACGGCCCTGTACGGGGAAGGCCTCGGGGGCACGGGGGTCATCGGCGGGCTGGCCGTCGTTCTGGCCGTACTGGCCGGCCTGAGCTTCGCTTTCCTGCTGAGAATCGCCGCCCGGCGCTACGCGGAGATCGAGGCTTGATTTCGTTCCGGCCGGACCGGGAGAGGCGGAGGCGGCGCCTTACCGGATGATCTTGTAGATTTTGCGCCAAGAGACAACCCGGAGGTTCGACCCGACCGGCTGCTCCAGCCGCTCGATCGTGGAATCGTACTCCTGGATGTAGACTTCCTTCTTGGACGACGACCCGCCCCCGGCCTGAAGCTCCCCGACCGTGACGGCCCGCCGGGCCTTGCTGGCCAGCTGGAGGCTTTCGATCGACGACCCGCCGGCCGATTTGAGTCCCGATTCGCCGATGACGCACCCGGCCGCCGTCTGGACATAACGGGCATACAAACGGCCGGTCTCGGCAAGGTTGAGGCATGGATTGACGTTTTCGATGCTGCCCATCAGGGAGCTGAAATAGACGATCCTGTCCGAGATGACCGGGTCGGACCATATCTTCTCCCCGGTCGCCATCTCCCCGGTCTGAAGCGAGGCGGCCAGCCCCAGCTCATCCTTGTTCCCGACATACCACTCCACGCTCGCCTTGGAGCCCGTGTCGGTAAGGCCGATGAAGGCATACGGCCGGTCGGCCGGCGCCCGGTCGTCCCCTCCCGTCCCGAAGAGGATCTTCAAGGGGAGGCCGCCCGAGGCCGGGTCCGGAAAAACGGCCGGCTTGGTGATGATCGGGTAGGACATCCGGTCGGTGTAGATGGTCTGCAGCGCCCAGTTGTTGGCGTTCGTGCTGGTGAAGGGCACACGATAGAGACGCCCGTCCAGGTCTCCGAAATACACATAGTCCGTCCGCCCGTCCCGGTTGATGTCCACGGCCGTGGGCGAACCGGGAACGGTGACCTGGATGTTCGGGTAGGGTTTCGGGCATTTGTTGCTCAGGCTCGTGTTGACGTCGGTCGCGACGGTCAGGGTCTTGAGGATCGCTCCCGTGTCGAGCCGGATGACGTAGAACCGGTTGCCGATGATCCGGGCCGTGTCGTTGTCGTACCCCGACCCGACGAACGCCACCCAGTACGGGGTCGTTCCCGATATGACCTGGCCGAAGGCCGGGGCCGACCAGGTT
>JAAZPG010000438.1 GCA_012797375.1 Acidobacteriota bacterium | reverse complement strand
GCTGAGCCCGATGATCCTGGGCCGGATGGGTTCCGTCACCGACCTTCAGAAAGAAACGCTGGATTCCATCCGCCGCAACGGGTACCGCCTGCTCAAGCTCATCAACAACCTCCTGGATCTCAACAAGCTGGAAGCCGGGCGGATGCGGCTCCGGCCGAAAACCTTGGAATTCAACGATTACGTCGAAACCCTCCTCGCCTCGGTCAAGGTCCTGGCCGACCAAAAGAACATCCGCCTGTTTTTCCAGCATCCCTTGACCGAAGTCGAGCTGACGATCGATCCCGACCAGTTCGAGAAGGTCGTTCTCAACCTTCTCTCCAACGCCTTGAAATTCACCCCGGAAAACGGCCGGGTCACCCTGTACGTCGAGGAGCGCCCGGAAACCGTTCTCCTCACGGTGGAGGACACCGGCTCCGGCCTTCCGAGTCACATGCTCGAGGCCGTGTTCGACCGGTACCGGCAGGTGGAGGGATCGGCCGCCCGGGCGGGGACGGGAATCGGCCTGGCCTTGGCCAAGGAGGTCGTCTCCCTCCACGGCGGATTGATCCGGGTCGAAAGCGAGCCGGGCGAGGGGTCCCGGTTCATCGTCGAGCTCCTCAAGGGAACCAGGCACTTCTCTGAGGAGGTCATGGACCGCCGCCAGTCCGATCAGCCCGTCGCCTTCCGGAAACGGGCGACCGACATCGAGCCGGAAGGCGTCCGTGTCCAGGACATCATCTCCAATGTCCGGGATTTGCAGCTCATCGACTTGGAAAAAGTCGAATTTCCGATCACCCCGCCGGCGGAGCGCCGCCACGAGTACCAGCTTCTGGTGATCGACGACAGCCCCGAGGTTCTCAAGCTGATGCACTTGCTGCTCAAGGATGAATTCGACCTGGACTTCGCCCTGACCGGAGAGGACGGCCTGCGGATTCTTCATGAGCGCGGACCGGACCTCGTCCTCAGCGACGTCATGATGCCCGGGATGGACGGCCATGAGCTCTGCCGGAGGATCAAGTCCGATGAGGCGGTCAGGCACACGCCCGTCCTTCTGGTGACCGCCCGGTCGGCCTCTGAAATGCTGGCCGCGGGCATGGAGTCCGGGGCCGACGATTACATCGTCAAGCCGTTCAACGCCGTCGAGCTCAAAGCCCGGGTCCGGTCCCACCTCCGGATGCGGCAGGTTGAGGCCGAGCTGGCTCTGGCCAACCGCAACCTGAAGATGCGGACCAGCGACCTCGTCGAACGGCAGCGGATGCTCTTCATCTCGATGGTCAAGTCGCTCGTCTCGGCCCTCGAGGCGAAGGATTTCTACACGAGGCACCATTCGGCCCGGGTTACGGAATTCTCCCTGAAGATCGCCCGCCACATGGGCTTCGGCGAACGCGAGCTGGACGACCTCGAATTGGCCGGCCTCCTTCACGACGTGGGCAAGATCGGCATCCCGGAAAACATCCTCAACAAGCCCGGGCCGCTGACCGGCGAGGAATACAAGGCGATCAAGGATCATCCCGTTTTCGGCGAAAGCATCCTGAAGCCCGTCGTCGAGCTGACCCAGATCGCCAAGATCGTTCGGTGCCACCACGAACGGTACGACGGCAAGGGATATCCGGACGGCCTGAAAGGCCTGGAAATCCCCTTGGGGGCGAGGATCATGACCGTGGCCGACTCTTACGACGCGATCACCTCGAAGCGGCCGTACCGCGGCGAGGAATCCCACCATTTCGCCGTCAAGGAGATCATCCGCTGCTCCGGGTCGCAATTCGATCCGGAAGTCATCCAGCACTTCATCGAAGTGGCCAAGACGTTCTCAGGACTGGGTCCCGGCGGAACGCCTTGAGAAGGAGAAACGGAGAGCTCGTGCTAGTCGACGATGAGGACCCGGGCCCCGAAGCCCGAGCGGGCCAAGTGGGGACAAGCTTCGTCGTCTTCCGCCTGGAAGCTCATGCCCGCGGTCAGGACGAATTCCCGGCCGTCCTTCAGGGCGACCGTGATTTCCCCGTCCAGGACGGTGAGAGCGTGGCCGCGGGCGCACCAGTGATCGGAGGCGAAGCCCGGGGAATAAGCCACCATCCGGACCCGGAGGTTGCCGGCTTCAACCGTCCGCCAGAACGACGTCCCCGAGGCGCCCTTGTGCTCCACGGCCGGGACGGAGGCCCAGTCGGTCACGGTGAACGGAACGCCGTCGATCTTCACCGGCCGGCCGCCTTTTCCCCGCTCCGCTCCAGGGCTTTCCTCATCCGGGCGAGAAAAGCCTCCGCGGGCTCAAAACCCGTTCCCCGCAGCTCGGCGATCTCCGTCCCGTCGGGGCGGAGGAAGATGAGGGTCGGGACGCCGCGAATGCCGTATTTCCGGGAAAAGGCCTTCACCTTCTCGTCTCCTCCGGCGGTCAGGTCGGCCTTGAGCATGACGAAGCCCCGGGAGGCCGCGGCGACTTCCGGCCGGCTGAAGGTCATCCGGTCCAGCTCCTTGCAGGGGATGCACCAATCGGCGAACCCGTCGATGAACACCGGCTTTCCCGCCGCGGACGCGGCCGCGAGGGCTTCCTCGCTGTACGGCCGCCAGGCGATGGCTTCCGAAACGAGGCCGGCGGCGGCGCCGGCCGAGGCCGTCCCGCCGACGTATTCCTCCACGCCCCGGACGGCGAAAAGGAGGGCGAGAACGAGGAAGACGACGCCTGTCAGGGC
>JAAZPG010000046.1 GCA_012797375.1 Acidobacteriota bacterium | reverse complement strand
GCCCCCTGGGCGATGATCAGCCGGCCGCGGCGGCCGGTGATGATCGGCTCGTCCTTCCGGCGCGGGGGCCGGGCCATGACGTCCTTGGCCACCGGGTCCATGCCCAGGGCCAGGGCAGGCAACCCGTCGGTCACCAGGTTGACCCAGAGGATCTGGATCGGGAACAGCGGCACCGGCCAGCCGATCAGCGAGGCGACGAACATCGTCAGAATCTCGCCGGTGTTGCAGGACAGGAGATAATGGATGAATTTCTTGATGTTGTCGTAGATCCCCCGGCCTTCCTCCACGGCGGCGACGATCGAGGCGAAGTTGTCGTCGGTGACGATCATGTCCGAGACTTCCTTCGTCACGTCCGTTCCGGTGATCCCCATGGCCACGCCGATGTCGGCTTCCTTGACGGCCGGGGCGTCGTTGACCCCGTCTCCGGTCATGGCCACCACTTGGCCGCGGCGGCGCCAGGCTTGGACGACGCGGAGCTTGTGTTCGGGAGAGACGCGGGCGTAGACCGCGGTCCGTTCGACTTCCTTCTCGAATTCCGCCTCGCTCAGGCGGTCGAGTTCCGCCCCGGTCAGGGCCCGGCTGTCCTCGCCGTAGAATCCGAGCTCGCGGGCGATGGCCACGGCGGTCATCTTGTGATCGCCGGTGATCATGACCGTGGCGATCCCCGATTCCCGGCACTTGGCGATGGCTTCCTTCACTTCCTCCCGGGGAGGATCGATCATGGCCGCAAGCCCGAGAAACGTCAGATCCCGCTCGACGGTCTCGTCCGACCAGGCGTCGGGCGGCGCCTCGAATGTCCGGCGGGCCATGGCCAGCACGCGCAGGGCCTGGTTGGAGAGCTGCTCGATGATGCGGCCGATGCGGACCCGGTCTTCTTTTTGCATCAGCCGGGCTTGGCCGTTCTCCAGGAGATGGGTGCAGCGGGTGAGAAGAATATCGGCCGCGCCCTTGACGTAGGCGGTCAGGAGTCCGTCGTTTTCCGCCCGGCGGATAACCGACATCAGCTTCCGCTCGGAATCGAAGGGGATTTCCTCGACGAAAGCGCACTGCGTTTCGAGGCCGGCCCTGGTCAAGCCGGCCTTGGCCGCGGCGGTCAAAAGGGCCCCCTCGGTCGGATCTCCGAGGATGATCCAGCGGCCGTCCCTTTGGACGAGCTCGGCCCCGTTGCAATAGACGCCGGCTTCAAGGCAAGCCCGCAAATCGGGATCCCCGTCCGCCGGCGGAAGGCCCGCCTCCCGGCTGAAGCTTCCGGAGGGATCGTACCCGATGCCTCCGATTTGGGTCAGGCCGGCCGACGTCCAGACCGCCCGGACCGTCATTTCGTTCTTGGTCAGGGTTCCGGTCTTGTCCGAACAGATGACCGAGGCCGAGCCCAGCGTCTCCACGGCCGGGAGCTTGCGGATCAAGGCGTTTCGCTTGACCATGCGCTGGACGCCCAGGGCCAAGGCGATCGTGACCACGGCCGGCAGTCCCTCGGGGATGGCGGCCACGGCCAGGCTGACCGAGGTGAGGAACATGTCGAGGAGCTTGCCGCCGCGGAGAAGCTCCAGCCCGAAGACGACGGCCACGAGGATGAAGCAGGCGTAAACGATGAACTTGCCGAATTGTTCAAGCCGCTTCTGCAGGGGCGTGGTTTCCCGGGTGATCGACTGGATCATTCCGGCGATGCGGCCCAGTTCGGTGTTCATCCCGGTTTCGGCGATCAGGGCCCGGCCTTTTCCCGAAACGACGGACGTGCCCATGTAAATCATGTTGGCCCGGTCGGCCAGGGGGATATCGCGCTCTTCCAGGGGAAGCCGGGTCTTGACGACCGGCGTCGATTCCCCGGTCAGGCTGGCTTCCAAGACGGCGAAATTCGGCGTGTGCTGGACGATGCGGCCGTCGGCCGGAATGTTGTCGCCGGCTTCCAGCTCGACGAGGTCTCCCGGGACGAGCTCGGCCGACGGGATGGAGACCCGCCGGCCGTCCCGGATCACCCGGGAAAAGGGGGCGGCCAGCTTGCGGAGGGCTTGAAGAGAACGCTCCGCCCGGTGTTCCTGGACAAAGCCCATAAGGGCGTTGAGAATGACGATGGCCACGATCGCCAGGGCGTCGATCCATTCCTTGAGGAATCCCGAGACGAGGGCCGCCCCGATCAGGACCCAGATCATGAAATCGGCGAACTGCTCGATAAAAATGCGGAGGGGCGTGCGGCCCTTTTGCTCCCGAAGCTGGTTGGGTCCGTATTTTTCCCGGCGGCCGGCCACGGCCTGTTCCGCCAAGCCCGAATGAAGATCCGTTTCCAGCTGCCGGGCCGTCGTTTCCGAATTCAGGTGCCACCATTTGGTCATGTGCGTCTCTTTGTCGATGAAATATCCGCGTCTTTCGGTCGGAAGAAGGCGTATTATACAGGAGAGAAAGTGCATTTTTCCATTTTGATTCTCTTCGGCCCGGGAGGGCCGTCGCCGGAGCAGAACGTCCTCCGCCCGCGCGCCCGGATCTTTGCGGCGTTTCCCGGCCGCTCGTGACGGGGAAGCGAAAGCAGTTGATCTTTTTCGGGATCCGGCTATAATAAGCGTTCCTCGTCGGGGAGTAGCGCAGCCTGGCTAGCGCACAGCGTTCGGGACGCTGGGGTCGTGGGTTCGAATCCCACCTCCCCGATCACAGCCCTTAATCCCATCTTCAACGGATTCCGGGTCGAGGCGGAGCATTCGGAGAATGATTCGCGACATCCGGGGACAGTGGCGCGCCCGGCCCGAAGGAAGCCGGACCTTTCTCGCCCTGAAACACCGCAATTACCGGTTGTGGTTCGGAGGCCAGCTGACCTCGCTGTTCGGCAGCTGGATGCAATCCACGGCCCTGGGCTTCCTGGTCTTCGAGCTGACGAAATCGCCCGAGTTCCTGGGATATGTCGGCTTCGCCGCCGGCATTCCGACCTGGCTGTTCATGTTGTGGGCCGGCGTCGTCGCCGACCGCATCCCCCGCCGCCGGCAGATGCTCATCACCCAGACGTCGGAAATGCTCATGGCCTTCCTGGCCTCGATCCTGGTGTTCACCGGGGCGATCCGTCCCTGGCAGATCATCCTCCTGGCCTTCGGCTTCGGCACGGCTAACGCCTTCGACGCCCCGGCCCGCCACGCCCTGGTCCAGGACCTGGTCCCCTTGGAGGACATGACCAACGCCATCGCCCTGAACTCGGCCATGTTCAACACCTCGGCCGCCGTCGGCCCTGCCGTCGGAGGGCTGATCTACGCCTTGGTCGGGCCGGGGTGGTGCTTTTTCGTCAACGGCCTGTCTTTCCTGGCCATCATCGCCGCCCTGACAAGGATGAAGATCCCGGCGTCCGCCCCCCGCCCCCGAACATCCTCGATGAGCGTGGATCTTCGGGAAGGGCTCGGGTACGTTTCCCGCCAGCCCGTCATCCGGGCGATCATGGCCAACCTTCTCGTGGTCAGCATGTTCGGTTACGCTTTCACGACGCTCATCCCCGCCTGGGCGGTCAACATCCTCCACGGGAACGCGACGACGAGCGGATTCCTCATCTCCGCCCGGGCTATCGGCTCGCTCGGCGCGGCCCTGTTCATCGCCTCGCTCGGCCGATTCCATTTCCGGGGAAAGCTCCTGGCCCTCGGATCCTTCGCCTTCCCCGTTCTGATGATCGTCTTCGCCTTCCTCCGCGTTCACGGGCTCGCCTTTCTCTTCCTGTTCGGGGCGGGATTCTCCATCATTCTCGTCTTCAACCTGTCGAACTCCATTGTCCAAACCCTCGCCCCCGACCACCTTCGCGGACGGATCATGGCGATTTATTCCCTGACGTTTTTCGGCTCGATGCCCCTTGGGGCGTTGCTGATCGGGTCCCTGGCCGAGCGTCTCGGCGAGCCGCCGGCCGTCGTCATCAATTCCCTGACGGCCCTGCTCTTTTGCGGCCTGATGTTCCTGGCCGGCCCTCGTCTCCACGCGGTCGAGTGACCGGCGGGCCGAACCATTCCCTCCGCCCGGGCCCTCTATTTGATCCGGACGAGCTCGTAGCGGTTCATCCCCAGGCCGATGTTCTCGGCATGGGCCAGCTGGCGGGACCAGTCGATATCGTACCCTTTGCGGAAGACATCCGTTCCTCCGGACCGGCCCAGGATGAGATCGACCGACGCCCGATCGACGGCGACCGGGTCGGTCGAAGCGAGGAGGCCGATGTCGGGGACGATCGGGGGTTGATTGCGGGCCATGCAGTCGCAGTCTTTGGTCACCTGGATCAAGAAGTTGAGAAAGGCGGTTTTCCCCGGGAATCTTCGGGCGACGAGGAGGGCATACTCGGCGATCTTCTCCTGGATCCGGAGGGAATCGTCGTCCCAGCGGATCCGGATCGCCCCGTACCGGCAGGCGACCAGGCATTCGCCGCATCCGGTGCAGCGGGATCCGTCGATGTCCACGGCCTCCGTCCCCTGCCGGATCGCCCCGGCCGGACAATGGGCCAGGCAGAGCCCGCAGTTCCGGCAGCTCTTCTTGTTCACCCGCGGATGGACCACGGCATGCTGATCGAGCTTCCCCGTCCGGGAGGCGCAGCCCATCCCCAGGTTCTTGAGGGCCGCGCCGAGGCCGGTCTGGACATGCCCGGTGACGTGGCTCAAGGCCAGCAAGGCGTCCGCGCCGAGGATGGCCCCGGCGATCTTCGCCGAGGAAACGCGCCCGCCCCGGCCCGCGGCTTCCCCGTAGTCGCCGCCGGCCAGGCCGTCGGCGATGACGATCGGAAGGCCAAGAATTTCGGGAGTGAATCCGTGGCTCCAGGCCAGCCGGATATGCTCCACGGAATTCGACCGGGGACCGGTGTAGAGCGTGTTGGAATCGGTCAGGAAGGCCCGGGGCGCCTGCCGGGAGATCTCCTCCGCCAGCGACCGGATCCAGGGCGGCTTGATATATCCCGTGTTCCTCTTCTCCCCGAAATGGATTTTGAGGGCGACGAAGTCCTCCGGCTCCAGCTTCTCCACGAATCCGGTCGGGGCGAGAACGTCCCGCGATTTCCGGTCGATGTCGGCGGCCGGTTCGGCGCCTCGGGCCTCGACGAAATAGACCCGGCTTTTCTTCATCCTCTCATTCCTTGAACGCCGCCGCGGCCGCGGCGACGGCTTCGGCCGGGTCGACCGGCCGGCCCATGGATTTCAGAACCTCGCCCATCGTTCCGATCGCGTCCAAGGCCTGGTCCCGCGTCAGGTTTCCCATGTGCCCCATCCGGAACACCCGGCCGGCCGTTTCGGCCAGCCCACCGGCCACGGCGTAGCCGGCGTCCAGGTACTTCGCCCGGAACGCGGCGTCATCGACGCCGTCGGGATAGCGGACGACCGACAGGGTGGGAGCCAGGAATTCCCGTTCCGTGAACACCTCGAGCCCCAGGACCGCCAAGCCCGCCCGGACGGCTCGGGCCGTCCTCTCGTGGCGGAGAAACCGCTCCGGCAGCCCCTCCTCAACGGCGATCCGGACCGCCTCGGCGAACGCCCGGATTTCGTTGACGGCGTGGGTCGAGAAATATTTCCGGGGATCCCTCATGCCGTCCCGCCAGTTCAAAAGATCGGTGTAATACGCCCGGATCGAAGGCAGGCTCCGCCGCTTGGCCGCCGCCCGAGGCGAAAAGACGTCAACGGCCAGGCCGGGCGGGGCGCCGAAACACTTTTGAGCGGCGGTGAGAATGACATCGATGCCCCAATCGTCCATCCGCTCCTCGATCCCGCCCGTCGCGCAGACGCCGTCGACGATCCAAATCGAGCCGCGGTCCTTCAGGACCTCGGCGTACTCCCGGAGCGGGGCGGCGGCCCCCGTGCCCGTGTCCACGTGAGTGACGGCCACCACCTCGTAGCGGCGCGAATCGAGGGCCGCCCGGAGCTCGCCGGGCCGGACCACGCTCCCCCACGGGCCGGCCAGGACGTCGCAGGCAAACCCGAAGGCCTCGGCGATGCGGGCCATCCGGTCTCCGAAATACCCCTGCGACACGACAAGGACGCGGTCGTGTTTCCCGGTCACGTTCAGAAGGGCCGCTTCCATGGCCAGCGTCCCCGACCCGGCGAAAAGGACCGGCTCCCCCCCGGCCGTGAAGACCGTTTTCTTGAGATTGTCGAGGGCTGAAAGCAAATCCGCGGCCAGCTCGGCGCTCGCGTGGCTGACGGTCGGACGGGCCAGGGCTCCGGTGACGCGCGGAACGACCGGGCTGGGCCCCGGGATTAAAAGAAGCGGATCCATGAACGACTCTCCTTGACCGGCGTTTCCCCGCTATTGTCATCGAAGGACGGCAAGGAATCAAGAAGCGGCTTGCTCCCGGCCGGACGGCCGCAAACCGCCGGACTGGGTCGGATCCATTCGGGACGCCTTTGGGGCAAGATTGGAGTCGCCATGTTTCCCCCATCCAATCGCTTGCGTCTCCGAATCGCGTTCTGTATAATGCGGAACGAAGAGATGATCGAATTTAGGGAGGCCGTTCATGGGTAAAATCCTCGCGGTTTTAGGCGGTTTGGTCGCGATGGCCGGAGGCGTCGTTCTCGTCGCTCTCGTCTGGTGGCCCCAATTCACCTGCCTCGTCAAGGGAGTCATCCCTCCCCTTCTGTTCTTCGGCGGGCTGATCGCCCTGATCGCCGGCGTGAGCAGCTTCAAAGACGCCGCCCGGGCCAAGAAGCTCGAATCCGAATTGAAGGAAGACGAGAAAAAAGCCTCCCCGAACGCCTGACCGGCGGTCGTCCGGTCTCAGCCCCGCGTGACGCATCTCGGGCTGGTCCTTGTCTCCTTCGTCCTGTCCCTGGTTTCCTCGGCCACGACGGAAATCGAAGGAGCATTCCGCCGGAATGATCCCGAGCGGCTGAGACCCTTATTGGAAAAAGGGTCGTTTCTTAATATCTCCTTTTCCAGCCCGGACGTTTTTTCCGACCTCCTCTCGGACGAACAGACCCTCCTTTGGTTGCGCGGATTTTTCCGGTCCTCGCGGACCTTGGGATTTTATCCGGAAGGGCCGGCCGTTCAATCGCTCGAAAACGGCTCCTTCGTTTTCAAGGCCCGGTGGGAAGTCCGGACCAGGGACGGCCGGCAGACCGCCTATGACATCCTGTTCCTGATCCGGGGCGCGTCGTTTCATCCTCCCGGAAGCCGCGCTCCGGGCCGGGGATTTTGGAAGATCCTCCAAATCCGGGCGGAGCGGCGGTGAGAAGAAAAGCGTTTCGGCCGGCCTTGGCCGCCGCGATCCTGGCCACGGCCGGAGGTTTCCTAGCCCTGGTCCTTCCTCCCCTCGTCGTCTCGGGAAGCGCCGAGCGGAACCTGGACATCCTCAGGAAAAAGGCCCGGGTCATCCAGCGCTCTTATGCCTCGCTGGCCCGGACCCAGGAACAGACCCTGGACCGCTTGACCCGGACGTCGTTCCCCCGGGCCGCCGCGGACCAATTCGCCCTCTTCAAGTCGATCGGCCTGGATCCGGAAACCGAGGGCGTCGCCCTCTATGATTCGGAGAGACGGCTCCGGATCTGGCTCGGCCGGGCGGTGAATCTCGAACCGCTGTTTTCGGGCTCTCCCCCCTCCCTGACGCCGTCGTTCCGGCCGAAGCAAATTCTCGTCCGCGACCGGGCGTCTTCCGTGCTCACTCTGATCGTCCGGCTGGAAACGGGCGAGGTCCTGGCCGTGCACCCCCTCCTGGCCTTCATCCCCGGGTTTCCATCGCCCTACTTGGAAGAATACGGCTTCCTGCCCGTCCGCGTCCGCCGCTCCGCGGCCATCGACTACTGGGATTTCCGCGAGGATCTCTCCTCCTTCGAGCGTTTGTTCCGCGGCCACCAGGACGAATTCATCAGCACGCCCCGCTCGGACGGCGAAACGCCCTCGCTGCTGTTTCCCCTCCGGACGGCTGAGGGGCGGATCATCGCCACGGCCGGCCTTCGTTCGCCGGCCCCGGCCGCCCGGCGTCTCGCCCTGCGCGAAACGTTGTTCTTCTCAGCCTTGGCCGCCCTAGCCGCGGCCTTGCTGCTTTTTGTCGCCGCCGGCTTCCTCTCCCCGGCGTATTTCCCCAAGAGCCGCCTCCAATCAGCGGCGGTCTTCCTTCTCGCCCTTTTCGGCTTCCGGGCCGTCTTCATCCCCCTCGGCCGGCTCGGGCCGGCCGCGGCCTCTCCTCTCTTTTCCCCGGGCCAAGCCGGATTCGTCTCTTGGGGAAACCTGACCGGATCTCCCTTCGATATCTTCCTGACGGCCCTGACGCTCTTCGGACTGGCCGCCGGCCTGACGCGCTTGCTCGGAAGACGGACGGAACCAGGCCGGAAAGCGAGCCCGGCGACGGCCGTGGCGGGGCTTCTCAGTCTTCCCTTCCTGTTCGCCGGCGTTCTTTTGATCATCGAGCGGATCGCGATCCATTCCAACGTCCATCTCCTCCGGTTTTTTCCGAGCGGAGCGTTTCTTCTCCTCCACGCGGCGATTTTTCTCCTGGCGGCGGCGGCCGCCGTCCCGGCGGCGGCCGTCCTGAAAAGACATTTCGACCGACGGCCCGCGCCGGGCTGGACCGTCGCGGCGTACGCCCTTCTGTCCGCCTCGCTTCTTTGGATTCTTCGCCCTTCGGCTCCGGGGCGGGCCCTTCTCTTCGGGTCCGTCCTGGGCCTGGCCCCGGCCGCATTCTCTCTCGCCCGGCGGCGCTGGAAAAAAACCGCGGCGATCCTCGCTCTCCTCGCCGCCTCGGTTGGAATCTTCGGCACGATCCGCCAAGCGGCCTCGGCCAAGTCGCGCTCCCTGGCCGAGGGATTCCTCCGCCAAACAGTCGAAACCCGCGACTCCTGGGCCCGCTTCCTGCTGGATGATTCGATGCGGGCCTTGGGCCGCTCGCGCCGGGACGTTGTCCGCTTTCTCCACCGCCCCGAGGATTCCCCCGACATGGCCCGCCGTCTCTGGGGCGGCACCCTGGTCGCCCGGTTCAATTGGTATTCGGGCTTGGAAATCCATGATTCCGAGGGGACGACCCTCTCCCGGTTCGCTCTCAATGTTCCCAACATGTTCCGTCTGGCGGAGGACCTTCCCCTCCGGCCGGAGGGAAGCGTGGTCCGTCTCCCCTTGCCCTTCATGGGCAAAACGGAGGAATTCCTCATCGGCTACCGCGATTGGGTCGAAGACGGCGAACTACTCGGGCGGACGATCCTCTATGTTTCATTGAACGACGTCCTCCTGCCTTTTCTCTATTCGGCCAATCCCTATTTCGAGCTGCTCCGCTCGAACTCCCTGCCGTCGCTCGTTCAATTTGATTTCCGTTTCGCCATCTTCAGCGCCTCGGGGGACATTTTTTTCAATCCCAGCCGGCTTTCGACCGGCCTTCCCTCTTCCTTGGCCGGCGATCCCGCCCTGGACGGACCCGGGGTATGGACCGGATTCCGCGACAAGGACGAGCGCTTCGATCTCTACGCCTTCCGCCGGGCGGATCGGATTCAGGCCGTTCTGATCCCCCGTCCGACGGCCGTCGGGCTGGCCGTGGAGTATTTCAAGTACGCGGCGTTGACGGCCGCCTTTCTTTTCCTGTTTTTGCTCGGGAGCTGGCTGGCGGCCAAGCCCCGCCCCCGTCTCCGGCCCCTGTGGTCGTTCGCCGACCGAGTTTATGTCTCCTTCACCGCCGTCGCCTTGATTCCGCTTCTCCTCTTCGCCTTCCTTTCGCCTCGTTTTTTCAAGCGGGTCTTCGCCCAGCAGTTCATCCGCAAGGCCGAAATCCAAGCGACCCTGGCCCGGAACGTCATCGACGATTTCCTCTTCCTCCAGCGGGAGGAAGACCCGAAGGCCGAGACGCCGCCCGATGATTTCGTCTTGTGGATCTCCCAGACCACGGCCAACGACGTCAACCTCTACCGGGGCGGCCGCCTTGTGTCTTCCAGCCGGAAGGAGTTGTTTGAGGCGGGCCTCCTGCCGGAGCTTCTTGACGGCGAAACCCAATACCGGATCGCCTTCGAAAACCATCCTTATTACGCCGAAACCCAGAAGCTGGGAACCTTTTCCTACCAAACGTTGACCGTTCCCTACACGGCCGTGGATCCGCCGCTGCTCCTGTCGCTGCCCTTCCCCTTTGAACAGCAGGAAATCTCGGCGGCCGGGCGGGAGCTGTTCGAATTTCTCGTTTTCATCGGGATTTTCTTCGTCGGCACCGTCCTGCTGCTCGCCCGGGGGATCGGAGCGATGATCGTCACTCCCGTCCGCCGTCTGCTGGCCGGAACGCGGGAGGCGGCCTTGGGCAATCTCGAATTCGAGGTCACCTACCGGGGACGGGACGAAATGAAGACGCTGGTGGACGGATTCAACGGCATGATCCGCAGCCTGAAAAACCACCAGCGCGACATGGCCGATCTCGGCCGCAAGGCGGCTTGGGCGGAAATGGCCCGGAAAGTCGCCCACGAAGTCAAAAATCCCCTGACCCCGATTCAACTTTCGGCCGAACACCTGCTCCATGTCTGGCAGGACCGCCGGGAGGATTTCGAGCCGGCCCTGAAGGAATCGATATCGTACATCGTCGGCGAGGTCGAGAACCTCCGCCGCATCGCCCAGGAGTTCCTGGACTTGTCGAGGGCCGCGGCTTTGAACAAGGAAACGGTGGCCCTCGACGAGATTCTGGCTGAAACCGTCGATCCCTACCGAAAGCTTTTATCCGACCGCCTCGCCTTCACGGCCGCTATCGAGCCCGGCCTCCGCTTCGAGGGGGATCGGGGGAAGCTCAAGATCGCCTTCCGCAATCTCATGATCAACGCCATCGAATCCATCCGCCGGCGGGGGGACATCCGGATCGAGGCCCGGCGGACGGGCGATCGATTTGTCATCGTCATCGCCGATACCGGCGCGGGAATGGAGCCCGACGTCGCCGAAAGGATTTTC
>JAAZPG010000437.1 GCA_012797375.1 Acidobacteriota bacterium | reverse complement strand
CCAGCCGGGCGACGTGATCGTGGCCGGGAAGAATTTCGGCTGCGGAAGCTCCCGGGAACAGGCGGCCGCCTGCCTGCGGGCGGCCGGGGTGAAGGCCGTCGTGGCCAAGTCCTTCGCCCGGATCTATTTCCGCAACGCCATCAACCTCGGCTTGGCCGTCCTCCAATGCGATGAGGCGGCCGAGGTCCTCATGACGGGCGATCCCGTCGAGATCGATTTCGCCGCCGGGACGATCCAAAGCGGCGGCCGGACGCTTCGGTTCTTCCCCCTGCCGGAGTCGGTCATCGGCATCGTCCAAGCCGGAGGCCTGATCGAGCACACGAAGAAAAAACTCGGGCTCTGAGCGAGCCTCAGCCTTCAGCCTTGTCGACCAGGGACCCGCGCCTTAGCCCAAAATGCATTCGATTTTTATCGGGAGCTCCATTGAATTAAGGCGGGTTGCGCTTCCCTCGGACCCGCGCCGGGCTTGAACACTCGGTCGAGCCGTCCCGTCGACGGTCAAATCGGCCCGCGCGGCCTTCACCGGTTTTGGGGCGATCGTCCCGAGCCCGTCGTCCCCGAGGATTCCGTAATCCTCCGGGGGCCGTCAAGACCGCTGATGGACGCCGGAGAATCGACCGGCCGGAGCTCCGCCCTCAAAGGCGGGAGACTCTTTCTTCGGGGCCTGACGGAGATCTTGATCGCTCGGCGGAAAACTTCCGGACGGGGGATTTTACTCGGCGTTGCGCGGCCGGGGCTGGGGGGGATTGAAGAAGCGCACGTCTCGTTTCTTGAACAGGCCGACCAGGAGCATCCCGGCGACAAAGCCGCCGACGTGAGCCCAAAAAGCCACTCCGCCTCCCTGCTTCGCGCCGGACATGGCGCCCTCGAGCAACTGCAGAACAAACCAGAACCCAAGGACGAAACCCGCGGGTATGGAAAGGATGCGGCTGAAAAAGCCGAGCGGCACGAGGACCAGCACCCGCGCCCTTGGATAGATCATCAGATACGCGCCGAGCACGCCCGAAATCGCGCCGCTGGCCCCGATCGAGGGAATCATTGAGGTCGGGTTTGAAAAGATGTGGCTGGCGGAAGCCAGCGCCCCGCACGCCAGATAAAAAACGAGGTATCGGACGCGGCCCATCGCCGCTTCGATGTTGTCGCCGAAAATCCACAGATACAGCATGTTGCCGATCAGATGCAGCCAGCCTCCGTGCAGGAACATGCTCGTGAACAGGCTGAACACAGGGGGGATGGCGTCTAAGCCCGCGGGCAGGCTTCCGTGCCCCAGAATCACGGCGGGGATGCTGCCGTACTGGTAAACCAGGCGCTGCGCTTGCGGCCCGAGCGATAATTGATAGAAAAACACCAGCACATTGGCCGTAATCAGCGCTCCTGTCGCCAGCGGCGTGATCCGGACCGGATTATCGTCTTTGAGCGGGATCATGTTCGATCTGACGGTTGTAACACCCTTTTCCCCTCCTTCTTTCAGGGATCGACGACGCCGCGATGCCCAAGGGAAGAGCGGAAAGAAAGATACATCATCTTCCGGGGGGACATCAAGATCAAGAAACGCGTCCGGCAAGCCGTCCCAGGGCGTCCTCCGGCCCTGAGCGAAAAAGATGATCCGCGGGATGTCCTCGCCGCCGACGAAGGAGAAAGCGCCGGCCGCCAGCAATCTTTGACAATATCCCAAAATCAGGCGGGAATACGGCATTCGCCGCGGCCGGCGTTCTGTGGTAAAATTGCCCTCCGCGCCCCCTCCGGCGCGCAATCCATGTGAGGAGTATCCCATGGCGAAGTATCGAATCGCGATTCTCCCCGGCGACGGGGTGGGCAAGGACGTGATCGAGGCGACGATGCCCATTTTGAAAAAGCTCGAAGTCGACGCGGAATACATTTACGGGGACATCGGCTGGGAATTCTGGCGCCGGGAAGGAAACGCCCTCCCCGACCGGACGAAGAAGCTTCTCAAGGAAACCGACGCCTGCCTTTTCGGGGCCATCACGTCCAAGCCGAAAAAGGACGCCGACGCCGAGCTCGATCCCTCGCTCCGGGGCAAGGGCTTGTCGTATTTCAGCCCCATCGTCCGCCTTCGCCAGGAATTCGACTTGTTCACCAACCTCCGGCCGTGCAAGGCCTACCCCGGAAACCCGCTTAATTACAAGGATAAGATCGACCTGGTCATCTTCCGGGAGAACACCGAGGGCATGTATGCCGGGGTCGAGTTCCGGCCCCTTCCGGACGCCGTCCGGACGGCCCTGGCGACTCACCCGAAATTCAAGCCGTTCGCCGCGGTCCCGGCCGACGAGATCGCCGTGTCCACCCGAATCATGACGCAGAACGGCTGCCGGCGGATCGTCAAGGCGGCTTTCGACTACGCCCGGGCGAAAAACCGCAAGTCCGTGACCCTGGTTGAAAAGCCCAACGTCCTGCGCGAGACCGGCGGCCTGATGCTCGAGACGGCCCGCGAGGTGGCCAAGGACTATCCCGACATCGTCTTCAAGGACGCCAACGTCGACGCCATGTGCATGTGG
>JAAZPG010000436.1 GCA_012797375.1 Acidobacteriota bacterium | reverse complement strand
GGACGGCGACGCGCCTTCCCGCGAGCTGGGAACCAGCCGCACGCCCTATTCGTCCGGACGTCTGGCTGAGCGGGGAACGCCGGAAACGCCCCGTCCCGCCGCCGAACGCCTGATCCGTCCCGATGCCGGCGGGCGGCCGAACTTTTCCGGAGAGGGAAAGCCGGCCAGCGGAAAGGAACCGGGGACGATGAGGGTTTATCCCTCCCGATCCTCCTCGCCGTCCCGCCTGGCCGATCTGGCCAAGCGCTCCTTCTCCTCCCCTCCGCGCGACGACCGCCCGGCGATTCGGAAAGAAGATCCTTCCTCCCGGTCTTCCTCGCCGGGGATCCGGGCGTATCCGAGCTCGGCTCCTTCGCCGTCGCGGCGGGGGGAACCTTCTTCCCGTTCTTCCGAAGAACGCGTCCGCTCCTCGTTCCCTGAAAGGCCGTCCTCGCCGGGGATCCGGGCGTATCCGAGCTCGACTCCTCCGTCCTCGAAGGACTCGTCTTCTTCCTCCCGGTTCAATAACCGGCCGTCGCGGCTCATGTCCTCCTCCCGTTCGTCCGACGAGCCGTCCCGCTCTTATACCAGCCCGTCCCGGCGCTTGTCTTCCCCGGAGCGGTCTTATTCGAGTAAAATCCGGCCGCGATTCTCTTCCTCCCCCCCGCGAAGCTCCTCCTCTTCGCCCCGCTCCTCTGATTTTTCGTCCCGGTCGTACGAGAGGCCGCCACGGAGCTCTTCCTCTTCCCGCTCGTATAATGCGCCCTCCCGGAGCTCTTCTTCCTCTTCCTCCCGGTCCGTCTCGAGATCCTCCTCTTCTTCCTCCTCCTCGCGCTCATCCGGGAAGCCGTCCCGGTCCTCCTCGTCTTCTTCGAAGTCCTCCTCCTCGAGCGGCTCGAAATCATCGGGTTCCCCCCGCCGGCGGTAGGCCGCGGGGGGGGCGGAAAGGCTCAAAAAAAGATTTGACAGAGCGTTTTTTTTGGGCTTACAATCGCAGACAGCGACGGAAGGGAAAAGATCCGCCCGAAAACGAGGGGCAGATTGTCACCGCTCCGCCGGAAAGGAAGAATATCTCATGAGAAAGCGGTTGTTGGTCGGGACCGCTCTCCTGGCGTTTTTAGCCGGGCTCGCGGTCATGTCGTTTGCGGCGCCTCAGCTTCAGCCCCCGGGGCAGAAGTACAAGATCACCCTGGTCAATGGAACGGTCATGGAAGGGGAGATCGTCGCGGTCACGGAGAAAACCATTTCCATCCGGGACGTGTCCCTGGGCGTGATCGCCGTCGCCCGGGAGAACGTGCTGAAAATCGAGCCGCCCCTGGACGAGGGGACCGGCGCGGCCGCGCCGCCGAGGCCCGCTCCCGCCCCGGCGCCCGTCCGCTATTCGAGTGAGCCGTCCGCCGGCAACGGCGGGCCCAAGATCGGCTTCAGCTTGAGCGGCGGCCTGGGCTTCATCAACGGCGGAGACTTCAACGCGTACATCCGGGACTGGAATACGTACGTCGCGGATTACAATGATCATTACGGCAAGGATTACTACACCATCGATTGGAAGGAAATGAAGTCGATGACGAATTTCAAGGGCGAGGTCCTCGCCCGGTTCGGCCGGAACTTCGGCGTCGGCCTCGGTGTGGAATTCATCAAGAAAACCAATCCGGGCAACCTGGCCTACGATGACACCGGCGCGACCACGTATGATTATTCCTGGTATTACGTCGATTATTCCTATTACGATCACAATAAAAACGTCTATGACCAGACGCTGAGCGTCACGCCCATCACCCTCAGCTTTTACTATTATCTTCCCCTTGATCACATGGGCGAGGTTTACTTCAACGCCGGCGCCGGCTACTACCTCGGATCCCTGAAATCCGACATGGACTACGAGGGGACCTGGGGTTATTACAATGAGTACCACTGGGCCGACGGGGATCTTTGGCCTCCCCATTACAAATCCGATTCGCAAGACAGCGAAACCGATCATTTCGAGGCGACTTGCAACACAATGGGATTTCATTTCGGAGCCGGCTTCAATTATAACCTGACCGAAAACATCGCCCTGTTCGGCGAGGCGTTTTACCGGCTGGCCAACTTCAAGGATTGGGAGGGGACCGCCAGCTACGATTACCAATACCACAGGGATTACGGCTGGTGGACCGGAAGCGCCTGGACGACCCATTATGTTGCGGAGAGTTCCAGCGACGACGAGTGGGACGGCAACATCTGGTACTACAACTGGCACAGCTCCACGTTCGACGCCGATTACTCCGAAATCGGCCTTTACGAGGACAAGCCGGAAGATACCAGTTCCCGGAGCGATATCCGGAAAGCGGCCATCGATATCAACGGCTTCGCCTTCAGGGTCGGGGTCAAGTTCTTCTTCGGCCTCGGCGGACGCCGCTAGGATCCAGCGGCTCTTCCCGCCCTCCCTCTCCCGGGAGGGCGGGAAGGGTCAGGGAGCGTCGACGAATTCGCCCATGCGTTTGTCCTTCCGGACCCGGTTCCAAGGGAAGCACCGCCCGTTCATGGAGATGTAAACCCCCGGGGGGAGAGTCTGGACGAAAGCCAGGGAGCTTCCCAGGTTGAACATCCCGTCCGAGCTTCCGAATTTATAGGGGATCATGGCCCCGGTCAGGACGATGGTCTTTCCCTCGACGCGCTCGGCCAGGAACCGGGCCGTCTCGACCATGGTGTCGGTTCCGTGCGTCACGACGATCCGGTCCTCGGGGACGGCCCGGCAATTGTCGGCGATGATCAGCCGGTCGGCCTCGGTCATCTCCAGGCTGTCGATCATCATCAAGGTCCGGATTTCCAGGTTGAGCCGGCACCGGCCGAGTTTCAGCATTTCCGAAAGGTGGGTATCCTTGAAATAGAGGGACCCCGTGAGCTCATTGTACTCCTTGTCGAACGTCCCCCCGGTGATGAAAACGCGGATGGCCATGAGATCTTTCCTTGGATGAAGTCGGTATTTTGAATATACCGGGGGCTGGAAATCCTGTCAATGGAGCCGCTTTGCTTTTTCCTCCCCGCGGTGTTATAATTCCGGCCCGTATCGCGGTGGATCGACTCTTCTTTGGAGGTATGCGCTATGTTTCATAAGGCCGATATGATGAAATTCGCAAGCCTGAGCCTCACGGCCCTCCTTCTCCTGACGTCGGCGGTCGCTTGCGGCAAAAAAGCCGCCGAGCCGGCGACGATGGAAGGCGCAGTCGCCGAAACGACCGAGTCCGGGCTGTCGATCGTCATCGGTTTGAACACGGTGGAAGGAACGGTCAAGGACGCCAAGGGAAGCTACTTCTTCATGGATGAAGTTCCCGGGTTCGACGTCTGCGTCACGGGCCCCGTCGAGGGCGGCGACGCGGCGGCCCTGATCGGGAAACCGGTCCGGATCAAAGGCCTCTTCAATAAGGACCTGCCCAATCTTCTTGTCGCCCAGTCGATCGAAATCAAGGAAGGCGAGGAGCGGTTCCGGAGCGTCTACACCTCGACCGCCGCCGCCGCCCCCCAGGACTTCTTCAACCAGAAGTCCCGGAATGAATATCCCTCCCTGGCCCTGACGAAATTCGATAGGAACGCGGATTGGGAAGGCAAGGGGAAGGGCAAGGCCTTCGGAGCTCTGGTTCCCGGGACCGCCGGCGCCGCCGACCGCATTTCGATCATGGGCGCCGACGGGAAGGAAGTCGGCAAGGTGATCGTCGATTCGAAATCGACCTTCGCGGAATTCTATGCCGGAAAGCTGAAACTGTTCGACAAGGTCTGGTTCTATCTGAACATCAAGGACAGCGTGGACAAGGCGCTCCGGGCCAAGAGCAAGGAGATGTTCCATGCCGACGTCGTCTTCATCGGGCTCTACTGAGCGGGCCGGACGCATCCGCTGATTTTTCAGGCCGGTTCCCCCGCGGGGGAACCGGCCTGAAAAATCAGCGGATGCGTCCGGCCCGCTC
>JAAZPG010000435.1 GCA_012797375.1 Acidobacteriota bacterium | reverse complement strand
TGCTCGAGGCGGCGGCCGCCGCCGGCTGCCGGAATTTCATCTACATCAGCTCGATCGCGTCCGTCGGCCGGCCGGTGCCTCCCGCTCCGGCTGACGAGAGCCTGATGCCCGATCTCGAAGAGAAGCGGCGGATCGATCCCTACGGATACAGCAAGCGCCTGGGAGAGCTCGAGCTCGAGCGGGCGGCCGGCCGGATCCGGCGGATCATCCTCAATCCCTCGGTTTTCATCGGTCCCGGTTCGCGGCGGTTCGACGCCGTTCTCCGCGGATTGAAGTATCTTCCCGCGGTCCCGATGATCCCCGCCCGGAACAGCTTCGTGGATGTGCGCGACGTCGCCCGGGCCGCCGTCTCGGCGCTTTCGGCCGGAAGCGACGGCGAGCGCTATATCGTCAACGGGTACGATGTCGACATGCCGGAGTTCACCCGGGTGCTTTTAAAAGCCATGGGCTTGAGGCGGCCGGTGAAGGTCGTTCCGGGAAGCGTTCTCCGGGCGACGGACGGGTTGATCCGCGCGCTCACCGCCCTGGGCCTCAACCCCGGCTTGCGGCCCCTGGGGACGGTCAATGTCGACCGGGCCTACGCGACCGATAAAATCCGCCGCGAGATGGGGTGGGCTCCGGCCTATTCTCTGGAGCAATCCCTTCGGGACACGGCCGGCCTCGGGCCGTCATTCCCTTCCGGCCCTGTCGGCTTCCAGCCGTTTTAAAAACGGCTCGCCGAGGCTGTTCCCGGAAAAAAAGACGACCCCGTCGGCTCCGGCCTTCCGGCCGATCTCGATCTGTCCGGCCATGCCTTCGGGGGTGTTCCGGTTGTGCGACGTTCCGATCCCGATCCCGAGACAGACTCGGCACCGATCCGTCCGGAGGGCGACGGCCTCCCGGGCGTAAGTTTCGAACAACTCCACCTCGTTGGTGTAAAGCATCGGGCAAAGCATGTCGACCAGGCCCGAGCGGGCCCATTCCGCCCAGTCCTGCCCGATGAGGACTTTGGAAGCGGCGGCGTCCGGAAAGACGGCCGCCGAGATCCGGACCGTTCGGCCGAGGGTTTGCGTCTCCCGCCGGAGCTCCTGGATGAAAAGCGTCACCCGGCGGCTGTTCCAGCGCAGCCATTCGGCCCACATCATGTTCCCGGTGTCCTTGGCCTTCAGTTCGAGGGGATCGGCCCCGGTTTCGGCTTTGAACAGGTCCCGGCTTCGCTTGTCGAAACCGTAGAACGGCTCGGTCGGCTCGCAGGGATAGCGAATGTAATCGAGATGGATCCAGTCCGCCTCGGGGTAGTTGCGGAGAAGCTCCAGCATCAGCCCCCGCTCATAAGCCCGGGCTTCCGGGATCGCCGGATTGACCGAGCCGGCGGTCTCGCCGTTCAGTCCCTGGACGAGCCACTCCGGCCGGCGCCCGGCTTCGCCGATTCCGGCGCTCTCGGGGAAGACGCAGAACCAGGGGTGGACGGTCAAGTTCCGGCGCCGCGCCTCGCGGAGGAAAAGCCCGAAAAAGTCATAAGCGTAGGCGGGATCGGGAACGCCGGCCGAGCTCCGGAAATAGACATGGCCGGAGGGGGACTTCACCATGATGAAGACGGAGTCGATCCCGGCTCGGACGTAGGCCTCGAAGACCGCGCCCATCGCGGTTGCAGCCGCGGTTTCGTCCGGCCCGAATTGGCCGGGATGAAGCCAGACGCCGCGGATGAAATCGTTTTCCGGGGCGGCGGCCGGGAACGCCGACGGGGGAGAGATCCAAGGCGGGAAAACGAGCAGGGCGAGAATCGCGCCGGCCAAGCGAAGAATACGGGTCATGAGGGACGCTCCCCGGCGGCGGACGGAGGATTTTCCTCCGGCGCCGTCGTTATTGAGATTCTCCGGCCCCGAAAAGGGCGATCTTGAGGCCGAACGTCAGCGAGACGGCGTCGAGCTTCAGCTTCTCCAGCGTTCCGGATTGGACGAGACCGCCGGCCTCGTCGGTAATCGACCATGTCCCCTTGGTCCGGCTCCGCGTGTACCGAAGGCCGGCCTCCAAGGACCAGCGGGGCGTCAGGAGGTATTCAATCCCGATCCCGAGATGGACGACCGGGCCGCCGTCGGCTGATTCCTTGATGGAGATTCCGAGCGCCTCCCAAGCGGCCCGGAGGTTGTCGCTCAGCGAGAATGAATGAAAGGCCCAACCCGCTCCCGCTTCTCCACCCAGGACCCATCCGGAGCCCAAGGGCAGGCGGGCCCGCAGGGAGGCCTCGAGCGGAAAGACGCGCAGGGTTCCGTCGCTGAGCCCCTCGAGCGAGCCGGTCACGCGCGAGGGCCGCCAGCCGAGGCCGAGCTCGACGGCGAACCGGGGACTCCAGACCCATCCGGCCGAGATTCCGGCGCCGAACCGGGAGGAATACGGCTGATCCAGGGGGGCGGAGTAGATCCCCGCCGCGCCGAAATAGAATTCGGCCGGGGCGGCGGCGGCCGAAACCAGGACCGCGGCCGCAACCAGGAGGAGGCGTTTTTTCATCGGGATTCCTTTTTCCGGGCCGGCGGGCCGTAGCCGCCTCCCCCGGGCGTTTCAATGCGGATGACATCGCCGGCTTGGACCGTCACGTCGCTTTTCGAGCCGAGAACGGTCCGGCGACCCTTGGAAATGAGAATATTCCGCCCCCGCCGTCCGGGCCCGCCGCCGGCGAGACCGTAGGGAGGGAAAACCCGGCGCTCGGACATGATCGTCACCCGGGTGGGAACGCCGAATTCGTATTCGCGGACGAGCCCGTCTCCCCCGCGGTTGGCGCCCGCGCCTCCGGAACCGGGACGGAGGGAATAGGCGCGGATTCTCAGGGGGAGATATTTTTCCAGGGATTCGAGAGGGGTGTTTAAAGAATTCGTCATGTGGGTATGAACCCCTGAAAGCCCGGGCCGCTCGCGGCTCGCTCCCATCCCCCCTCCGAGGGTCTCGTAGTAGGCGAAGCTCCGTCCCCGGACGGGATCGATCCCGCCGAGAGCGATGTTGTTCATCGTCCCCTGGCTGGCCGCGGGAATGCGGCCGGGCATGGCCTTGGCCAGGGCGCCGAGAAGGACGTCGACGATCCGCTGGGAGGTTTCGACGTTCCCTGCGGCCGTGGCCGCCGGAAAACGGGCGCTGATGATAAGCCCCGGCGGAGCGACGATCTCCAAGGGACGGAGAAGCCCGGTGTTGACCGGAATGTCCTCCTCGATGAGCGACCGGAAGACGTAGAGGACGGCCGAAATCGTGACGGCCGCGTTGGCGTTCACCCCGCCCTTGACTTGGGGGGAGGAACCGCGAAAATCGATTTTGGCTCGTCCGCCGCGGACCGTGATCCGGACGGAAATCCGGACCGGCTCTTCCGTGATTCCGTCGTTGTCCAGGAAGTCGGCGAAGGCGTACGTTCCTGGGGAGATCGTCCGGAGTGTTTTTCGAAGGAAGATTTCGGTATAGTCCTGGATTAGTCCGGCATATCGCTCGACCTGGTCCAAGCCGAATTTCTCGACCGCCTCGAGGACACGGCCTCGTCCCTTCTCGCAGGCGGCGATCTGGGCCAACAGGTCCCCCCGCCTTTCCTCCGGCGTGCGGACGTTGGCCAGGATGAGGTTGAGGACGTCCTCGTTCAATCGGCCGCGGGAAACGAGCTTCAAGGGCGGGAGGATCAGGCCTTCCTGGAAAATCTCCGTGGCCAGGGGCATGCTGCCGGGGGACATGCCGCCGACGTCGGAATGATGGGCCCGGTTGGCCGTGAAAAAGGCCGGACGACCGCGAACGAACACCGGGGAGATGGCCGTGATGTCCGGCAGATGAGTGCCGCCCCGGTAGGGATCATTGACCAGGACGAGGTCGCCGTCCTCGAACGTCAAAGCGCCGAGGGCGGCTTGGACCGAAAGCGGCATGGCTCCCAAGTGGACCGGGATGTGCGAGCCTTGCGCCAGGGTCTCCCCCCGCCGGTTGAAGACCGCGCAGGAATAATCCTTCCGCTCCTTGATGTTGGGGGAGAGGCCGGTCCGTCCCAAAACCGCGCCCATCTCCTCGGCGATCGAGATGAAGAGGTTCCGGAAGATTTCAAGCTCGATCGCGTCGCCGGATTTTCTCATTCTTTTTTCCGGATGATCAGATTGTGATAGCCGTCCACCCGCAGGGCGAAGCCCGGCGGGAGAAACGTCGTCGATCCCTCGTCCACGACCAGAGCGGGTCCGTCAAACCGGAGTCCCGGCGAAAGCCGCGACCGGTCGTAAACCGGGCCCTTGTGCGCCCGGCCGCGGTAATGAATGGCTTGGATTTTCCGCGCGGCGTCTCCGGCCGAAGCCCCCGGACGGGGCGGGATTTTACGCAGACGGATCTTGCCGGCCGCCCCCCGGGCTTTCACCCGGAGAGTCACGATTTCCACGACACCCCGGGCGTGACGGTAGGCGTAGGTTTTTTCGTGGAGGCGGTGAAACTCCTCGGCCAGGGACTTGAAGCCGCCCGGAGGGAAGGGAACGTTGATTTCGTAGGACTGCCCGAGATACCGGAGATCGACCGACCGCTCGAAGAACATGGCTTGAAGCGCGAACCCGTCCTCGGCCAGGTCGCGCCGGCCCCGCTTCTCCATCTCCTGGAGGCCGCGCTCGAGGACGGCCGGGTCGGTTTTCTCGACGGTCTTGAGGACCGAGCGGGAGTAATCCTTGATGGAATCGGCCAGGAGAAGTCCGAATGCGGAGAGAACGCCGGCGTTTTGGGGGGCGAGAACGGCTTTCATCCGGAGGGAGGCGGCTAAATCGGCCGCGTGCATGCCGCCCGCCCCGCCGAAGGAGAGAAGGGCGAATTCGCGGGGATCGAAGCCGCGCTCGAGGCTGATCACCCGGATCGCTTTCTCCATGTTGGCGTTGGCGATGTCGACGATCCCCTGGGCCGTCTCGAGCGTCGTTTTCCGGATCCGGACGGCCAGGCGTCCGATCGCCGCCCGGCTTCGCTCCGGCTCGATGACCATCCGGCCGCCGAGGAAATAATCGGGATCGATGCGTCCCAGGACGAGATCGGCGTCGGTGACCGTAGGGTCCTCGCCCCGGCCGTAACAAGCCGGGCCGGGGTCGGCGCCGGCGCTTCGGGGGCCGACGCGCAGCGACCCGCCGGAATCGATATGGGCGATCGAGCCGCCGCCCGCCCCGACCGAATGAATGTCGATGATCGGAAGGGGGATCGGGAAATCCCCGACCGTGTTTTCGTTCGTCCGGCGGATATCCCCGTCGACCAGGGAGACATCGGTCGACGTGCCGCCCATGTCGAAGCTGATGAATTCGGGAAATCCGGCGGCCCGGGCCAGCTCGAGCGAGCCGACGACGCCCCCGGCCGGGCCGGAGAGAGCGGTCCGGATGGGCTCCTTCCGGGCTTTCCGGGGGGAGATGTAGCCCTCGTTGGACTGCATGATAAACAAGGAGGCCTTGTCCAACCCTCCTTCCAGCGATTCCAGGTACCGGTCCAGGACGGGCATCAGGAAGGCGTTGACCGCGGTCGTCGACGTGCGCTCGTATTCGCGGTATTCCGGAAGAAGGCGCGAGGAGACGCAAACGAGAAGGCCGCGCCGCTCGAGCTCGGCGGCGACCGCCTCCTCGTTTGTCCCGTCGGCGTAAGCGTTGATGAAGGAGACGGCCGCGGCCTCGACGCCTCGGCGGACGAGCGTCCGGGCGAGGGTTCGGACGGCGGACGGCGGGGGGGTCCGTTCGACGGTTCCGTCGGCGGTCGTCCGCTCGGCGATCCCGAAGCACAAGTCCCGTTGGACGAGGGGAATCCGCGGCTCGCCTTTCAAGCTGTAAAGAAGGCGGCGGGTTTGGCGGCCGATCGAGAGGATGTCCTCGAATCCCTTCGTCGTGACGAGAGCGATCTTGGAGCCTTTCCGCTCGAGAAGGGCGTTGGTGGCCACCGTCGTTCCGTGGATGAGGACGAGGCCCGGCCCGGCCTCGAGGTATTCCCGCAGACCCTCCAGGATGGCCCGGGAGGGATCGTCCGGCGTCGAGGGGAGCTTTTTCGTCGACAGGCGTCCGTTTTCGCTGATGACGAAGTCGGTGAAGGTTCCGCCGGTGTCGACGCCGATCCGGACGATTCTCATTTCAATGGCAAGTGCTGCAGGTGCCTCCCTTGCAGGAGGAACAGCCGGAGGATTCCTTCAGCCGGCTCGATCCGCCGCCGATCCCGAAGCCGGAGACGAGCTTCCGGACGTCGGAGCTCCCGCAGGAAGCGCAGACCACCTCGGCTTCCCGGCCGAGGCGGACGAGGGCTTCAAACCGTTTCCGGCACTTCTTGCATTGAAACTCATACAGCGGCATAACGGAAATATTTTACCTTTTAGCGGGGCGTCCGTCCAGGATCAGGATCCGGTTTTCTTGTAAAGGTTCAAGCGGCCGCGGCCGAAAAGATTGTCCGGCCCGATCTCGCCGAGATCCTTGGCCCGCTCCTCCAGGATCGTCCGGAGCTGGCCGGGAGCGAACGGCGTCTTGGCCATCAGGAGACCCAAGGCGCCGGCGACGTGAGGAGCGGCGGCCGAAGTACCGGAAAAAGCCCGCGGGCCCAGGACAGCGGTCGAGACCCGGGAGAAGGCGGTCAAGTCGGGCTTGATCCGGCCGTCGGCCGTCGGTCCCCGGGAACTCCAGGTTTGAAGGACATCGGTTTCAAAGTCGGTCGCTCCGACGGCGACCGCCCCGGGCGCGTCGGCCGGAATGCCCAGGCTCCCGCCGGGAACGGCGTATTCAACGGCCTCGGCGTTGCCCTGGACGATGAGCCGGAGGCGGGGAGCGCCGGCGGCTTTCCATTTCAGGATCGAAATCCCGTAGTATGTCGCTTTGCCGGTTTTCCACAACGAGGTCTGTTCGAGGGGCTTTTGGCCGGCCTCGCCCGTCTGCCAGTCGTCGCAGAATTCGAGCAGCTCCCACGCCGCGCCGGTCCAGCGCCAGAGCAGGAGGTCGAAGTCCCGGGTCGGAGCGTCGTAGGACGACCCGTTCCATTCCCCCCAATCGTCCCAGGTCAAAACGGCCCGCGTTTCCCCGCCGGCCGCGACCGCCCACTGAAGGATTTCGTCGCCGGAGGCGAAATCCTGGAAGGAATCGTTGTTGGCGTCGGTGAAATCCGCCTGCCAGTGGCTCAAGGCGTCGTCTCCGGCCGCGTTGACCCAGAGGATCCCCCGGGCCGCGCATCGTTTCACGATCTCGCAGATCGGCCCGGTGCCGTCGCCCGCCCCGGCTCCCGGCCAGACCAGGGAACACGAGATGACGTCGACGTTCTCGGCGATGAGGTAATCGACGGCGGCGCCCAGCTCGACGTCGGTTTGGAAATTGACCAGGTACAGGAGGGCGTCCGGGGCCATATCATGGACGATCTCGGCGCAGGCGGTGCCGTGAACGAGCCCGGCTTCCGGGTCCTCGTCGGCCCGGAAGGAGCGGACGATGATCCCGGCCGGCAGCTCGCCGCCGATGAGGGCGGCGTATCCGGAGAATCCCAAGTCGAGAACGGCGATTTTGACGGGATTCGCCGTCGACCGGTAAGACGGGAGGTCGAACCACGAATAGGCGCCGCTGCGGGCGACGCCTTCGGACAGGACGGCCGCGGGTTGGGGGAGGGAGGGAAGACGGAGCCGGGAAATCCCGGGAGACATGGCCAGGAAGGCGATCGACTCCGGCGGCAGGAGAGCTTGGATCAGCCGTCCCGAGGTCCGTTCCACCGTCCCGCCCAGCTCTTCGATCCGGCGGACGAAGAAGCGGGTATCGTCCGGAGAGGGGAGCCTCCGGCCGTCGTCGCGGATTTCGACGACCGTCCGGACGGCCGCGGTTTCGGTTTGGATCAGCCGCCGGAGCGGCGAGTCGATTTTCGACGGGGTGCTTTTCAACGGAAGGGCGTACCCCGACAGGTCCGCCGGCGGAGGAGCGGTCTCCCCGGAGGAAGGATTCGGGCGGGCCGCGGCCCACAAGACAAGGGCCGAGCCGGCGGCGAAAACCAAAATCGTCGAAATCCCCTTTGCGGCGCGCCGGATCTTCATGTCAACGGCCATTATCGTTTTCCACGGCGCGGCTTGTCAACCGGCTTGTTCCAAACGACGGTTTTCGTGTATATTACCCCTTACTCTTTCCATCCGGAAATCGAATCGCGGGCCCGGTCCCTTCGGAACGAGCCCGAAAAGGAACAGGCATGAAAGCGTACACGCCCGACAAAATCCGCAATCTCGCCCTCACCGGCCATGGAGCGGCCGGCAAGACCTCGCTGGCCGCGGCCATGCTTTTCAACGCCGGGGTCACCAACCGGCTGACCAAGGTCGACAAGGGAAACACGATCACCGACTTCGAGCCCGAGGAAATCGAGCGGAAAATCTCGATCAGCTCGGCTCTCTGCGTCGTCGAGCACGGCGAGGCCAAGATCAACGTCGTCGACACGCCCGGATATTCCAACTTTCTCTGGGACACGCGGGCCTGCCTTCGGGCCGTGGACGCGGCCGTCGTCCTGGTCGACGCCGTGGCCGGGGTCGAGGTCGGCACGGAAAAAGTCTGGGATATGCTCGAGGAATACAAGCTCCCCCGGGTTTTGATCGTCAACAAGATGGACCGGGAGAACGCCCATTTCGGCCCGGCCCTCGAATCCATCCGGCAGTTCTTCGGCCGCCAGGCCATCCCCATCCAGATTCCCCTGGGCGAGGAGAAAAATTTCCAGGGCGTCGTCGATCTTCTGTCGATGAAAGCCTATGTTTTCGAGAAGGACGAAAGCGGCAAGTTCACCGAGGCCCCCGTTCCGGCCGAGATCAAGGACGAGGCCGACAAGCGGTTCCGCGAGCTCGTCGAAATGATCGCCGAAGGCGACGAAAAACTGATGGAGACCTACCTGGACAAGGGCGAGCTGTCGCCCGAGGAGATCCTCGCCGGATTGAAAGCCGGAATCGCCGCCCGGCAGATTTTCCCCGTGTTCGCGGCCGCCGGCGGGGCCAATATCGGCGTTCAGCCGTTCTGCGACCGGGTCGCCGGGCTTTTCCCCTCGCCCCTCGACCGGCCGGAGATCGAGGTGACGATCAACGGCCGCCCCGGGACGCTGAAACCCTCCCCGGACGAGCCGTTCGCCGCCCTCGTCTTCAAAACCATCTCCGACCCGTACACGGGCCGGATCTCGATGATGCGCGTCTTCTCCGGGAAGATGCCTTCCGACGGAGCGGCCGTCAACCCGGGCAAGGAAACCGATGAAAAGTTCTCCGGATTCTTCTTCCTTCAGGGAAAGGAGCAGGCGCCGGCCGGAGCGGCCGTCGCCGGCGACATCCTGGCCACGGCCAAGCTGAAGGCGACGATGACCGGCGACACCCTGGCCGCCAAGGGGAGCGGCCTCATGATCCCGCCGATCACCTTCGCCGAGCCGGCGATCTCGTTCGCCATCGAGCCCAAGACCCGGGCCGACGAAGACCGTATCTCCCAGGCGTCCCAGCGCCTGGTCGAGGAGGATCCGACCATCCGCTTCGAGCGCGATCCCGACACCAACCAGCTCCTGATCTCCGGAGGCGGCGAACTGCACGTCCGGATCGTCACCGATAAGCTGAAAAAACGCTATAACGTCGATATCGACCTCAAGCCGCCCAAGGTCTCTTATAAAGAGACGATCAAAGGCCGGGCGGATGTCCAGGGCCGGCACAAGAAGCAGACCGGAGGGCGCGGCCAGTTCGGCGACGTCTGGATCAAGATGGAGCCGCTGCCGCGGGGCAAGGACTTCGAGTTCGAGGACAAGATCTTCGGCGGAGCGATCCCCCGCAATTTCATCCCCTCGGTCGAGAAAGGCCTGATCGAGGCCAAGAAAAAGGGCGTCCTGGCCGGATTCCCGGTCGTGGATTTCAAGGTCATCCTCTATGACGGATCCTACCACGAGGTCGATTCCTCGGATATCGCCTTTAAAATCGCCGCCTCCAAGGCCTTCAAGCTGGCCATGCAGCAGGCTAAGCCGACGATTCTCGAGCCGGTGATGAACGTCGAGGTTTACACGCCCGAAGCCTACATGGGCGACATCATGGGCAACCTCAACGGACGCCGCGGCCGGGTCAGCGGAATGGAGCAGAAGGGCCAGATGCGGATTCTCAAGGCCACGGTTCCCATGTCCGAAATGCTCGATTTCGAGCCGACGCTGACGTCGATCACCGGCGGCCGGGGCTCCTTCCTCATGGAATATTCCCACATGGAGGAAGTGCCGGCCCACCTCCAGCAGAAAATCATCGCCGAGGCGGTCAAGGAAGGCCGGATCAAAACGGAAGAAGAATAACGACCGTGGCGGCCGGCTGAATTTTGAGGCTGGCCGCGGAATTGACCGGGCCGGTCTCCCGGGCTATCATGACCGCGGTTCCCCGAAAGACGGAGGGAGACGGCCATGATGAAAAGCATACTGCCGCGGCTGGCGAGGGTGACGGCGATTCTCTTGGCGGCCCCGCTGTTCGGACAGGAGATCGATCCTTCCTTTCTTCTCCATATCGGTGATCCCCGGTTCAAGGACCTGACCGTCGAAGTGAAAGCCGGGGAGATCGTTTCCCTGGAAACGGGAGCCCCGGTATCTTTCGAGACGATGATCGAGGAGATGCGGGCCGTTCCCTTCGTCTTCCTGGGAGAAACTCACGATTCCCTGCCCATGCATGAGCTCCAAGCCCGAATCCTCCGGGCCCTGAGCGACCGCGATCCCGCCTTGGCCGTCGGCTTGGAGATGTATCCGGTCGCTTTCCAGGAGCCGCTTTCGCGGTGGAGCGCCGGCCTCCTCGACGAGGACGCCTTCCTGCGGGAAGGCCGTTGGTACACGACCTGGAACCAGAACTTCGCCTATTACCGGCCGATCTTCGCCTTGATAAAGGAACGCCGCCTCCCTCTTTACGCCCTCAACGCCCCGCGCGAGATCATCACGCGGATCCGGCGGGCCGGTTGGGATGCGCTTTCGGATGAAGAGAAGGCGATCGTCCCGAAGCCCGACCTGGCCAACGAGGAGCACCGGAGGCTGATGCGGACGATATTTTCGTCGGAAGAAATGCCCGAGGCCATGAAGGGGGCCGGGATGGAGATGATGTTCGAGGGCTTATACCGGGGGCAGGCGGCCTGGGATTCGGTCATGGCCGCCAACGCGGTCAAGGCCCGCGGCGGCGGGGAACGGAAGGTCGTCGTCCTCGTCGGCTCCGGCCATCTCCTTTTCAATCTCGGTCTCAACCGGCGGACCGTGGAGATGAGCGGCCTTCCGGGGAAAACCGTCGTGGCCGTGGAAATTCCCCGGGGCAAATCATCGCTGACGGTCTCCCGGACGCTGGCCGATTACATCGTCGGCCTCGAGGCGGAGGAGCGCCGGGCGTATCCTTCCATCGGGCTGGCCTTCAAAAAGTTCGCCGGCTTGGACAACCCGGTGATCGAGAGAACCCCGATCGACGGGGCGGCCCGGGGCCGGGATTTTGAAAAAGGCGACGTCGTTTTGTCGGTGGACGGGCGCAAATTCACCGACATCGATGAGATGCGGATCCTCCTGGCCGGTTTCGGCTGGGGGGATGAAGTCCGGTTCAGACTGCTCCGGGCCGGGACGGAAAAAGACGTCGTCCTCAAGATGGAAGAAACGCTCCCGGCGCCCGGGAAATGACTCGACCGAGCTATTTTTTCCCGGTCAGCTCGAGATAGGCGTTTTCGACGAAGGACGGCCAGCGGGACGGGGGGGCGTCCGGCAGGGGAGGAGGAAGAAGAGCGGCCTTCACTTCCTCGAGGGATTTCCCCCCGGCGGCGAGCGCCTTGACCCGGGCGATTATTTCCTCCAGGTCGGAAAGAAGGGCCCTGAGATCGGCCTTGGCCAACGGGTCGGCGTGGCCCGAGAGGTAAGTCTCCACCCCGTCGAGCTCGATCATTTTTTTCAAGGCGGCGACGTAGCCGGCCGCGGTTCCTCCCTTGGACCGGTGGATGAGCGGGTCGCGGCCGACAAAGGCCAGGTCCCCGATGAAGGCGGCCTTTTCCTCCTGAAAGACGACGATGGTGTCGCCGCCCGTGTGAGCCGGGCCGAGCTCGAGGAGGGTGACCGCGGCGGTTTTTCCTCCCGGCACGCGGAAAATCAGCTCGAGTCGGGCTTCATAAGTTTCGGCGGGAAGGAAGGCCCGGCGGCCGGCGGATCGTTCTTCTTGAAAGGCCGCGGCCATTTCCGCTTTTGTCGCGGCGCTGGAAATGATTGTCAGGCCTCCCGGAAATCCCGGCAGGCCGTTGACGTGGTCCCCGTCGCTGTGAGTGAGAATGAGAAATTTCACCGGCCGGTCCGTCACCCGGGCGATCTCCGCGAGCATGCCGCGAGCCGCCTCTTCCGTCATCTTGGCGTCGACGACGATCACGGACTCTTCCCCGACGTAAAACGCGGCGTTCGCTCCGGCCCCGCCCTTCACGAGATAAAGACCTCCGGATACTCGGCCGACGGTCATCGGCCCAGGCCGGGTCGCGGCCGGTTTGGGCGACGGATCCGCCGGGGGCGTCTGCCCCCCGAGAAAAACGGTCGAGCTCAGAACAACGGCGGTTAAGATGAATCGGGTCATGACGGTCCTTCCTTTTCCCCAGTTTGCCTCGCCGCCCGGCCGATGTAAAGAGGATGAGCCGGTTCGGACTATAACCGGGCGGCGACCGTCGCCCCGATCTCCGAGGGCAGGGGAATGACGATCGCCCCGGCCTCGGACAGAGCCCGGGCCTTGTCTCCGGCCCGCCCGGCGCGACCCTCGATGATCGCCCCGGCGTGTCCCATCCGGCGCTCCGGCGGGGAGGTCAAGCCGGCGATATAGGCGAAGACCGGCTTTGGGTATCGATCGCGGATGAGGCGGGCGGCGTCCCCCTCGGCCGTGCCGCCGATCTCGCCGATCAGGACGACCGCGTCGGTTTCCGGATCGGCCCGAAAGAGCTTCAGCCCGTCGACGAAGCTCAGTCCGGTGACCGCGTCGCCGCCGATGCCGACGGCCGTCGACTGCCCCAGCCCAACGTCGGAGATCTGCCGGACCGCCTCGTAGGTCAGAGTCCCGGAGCGGGAGAGGATCCCGATCCGCCCGGGACGGTGAATCGACCCCGGCATGATCCCGACCTTGGCCCGGCCGGGAGTGATCACGCCGGGCGTGTTCGGGCCGATGAGAAGAGAAGAAGTCCGGCGGAGAAATGCCCGGACACGGAGGACGTCCAGGACGGGGATGCCCTCGGTGACGGCCACGATCAGGCTGATGCCGGCCTCGGCCGCCTCCATGATCGCATCGGCGGCCGCGAACGGCGGAACGAATAGAACCGAGACGTCCGCTCCGGAGGCCGCTCGGGCTTGGCGGACCGTGTCGAACACCGGCCGGCCGAGATGCCGGCGGCCGCCCTTGCCCGGGGAGACGCCGCCGACGAGGCGCGTTCCGTATTCGATCATCCGCTGAGCGTGAAACGAGCCTTCCTTTCCGGTGAATCCTTGGACAATGACCCGGGAATCGCGGCCGACCAGGATGCTCATGCCCGGCCTTCCCCCGTCCGCCGGGCGGCGGCGACGGCCCGGGCGGCGGCTTCGCCCATCGTTTCGGCGCTCTCGTATTCCAAGCCCGAGGCGGCCAGCAGATTCCGGCCCTCCTCGGCGTTTGTTCCCTGGAAGCGGACGACGAACGGGACGCGGACGCCTTTTTCCCCGGCCGCCCGGAGAAGGCCGCGGGCGATGACGTCGCAGCGGACGATGCCCCCGAAGACGTTGACTAAAACGGCCCGGAGGCCGGCGTCGGAGAGAACGATTTCAAATCCCGTCTTGACCGCGTCCTCGGAGACTCCTCCGCCGATGTCGAGAAAGTCGGCCGGCCGGCCGCCGGCGGCTTGGATCAGGTCGGCGGTGGCCATGGCCAGGCCCGCCCCGTTGACCAGGCAGCCGATGTCTCCGCCGAGGCGGACGTAGCTCAGGCCGGACCGGGCGGCCGCCGCTTCGGCCGGATCGGCGTCCGGATCCTCGGCCGCCGGACGAAGCTCGGGATGGCGGAACAGGGCGTTGTCGTCGAGAACGATCTTCGCGTCCAGGGCCAGGAAGCGGTCATCCTCCGTCAAGCCCAGAGGATTGATTTCAGCGAGAGTCGCGTCGTTTTGGAGGAAGGCTCGGACGAGACCGTCCATGATCGCCTCGGCTTGGGTCCTCGTTTCGCCGGAAAGGCCGAGGGCGAAGGCGAGGCGCCGGGCTTGGAAAGGCCGCAGGCCGGCGAACGGATCGACCGTCTCCCGGACGACGGCCCCGGG